>JAYSST010000177.1:0-4371 GCA_043720435.1 Bdellovibrionales bacterium | reverse complement strand
CGGTGCATCCGAGTAAGCTAAAGTCGCAGAGAGCTGAGTCTTTCCGGCCAACGTGATCGGGTACATGTGCTTCTCGCTTGGACCGAGTCCAACACGCTCGTCGACCAGTAGTGATGACGAGAGAGATGTCGCTTTCTCAACATCGACCCGACCGTAACCTTCATCCATATTTGGACGCATCGTCGCAAGTTCCTGTCCTCGTGAAATTCCGACCGAACCAAATTGGCCAGGGAATAAATCTTCTGCTGTATGCATCAGCACTGCTTTCAAAATTGCTGCCGAAGGGGAAGCAATCTTGCGATCTTTCACGAGATACTCGCGAACGACGGCCGCCGCACCGGCAACAAGCGGAGTCGACATTGAAGTTCCGCCCGACCAGACATACTGATCGTTATACGCGCCCCACAAAACTTCCGCTTTGGGGTGATGCGAACGGGTCGATAAAATATTTGTTCCAGGTGCCACGATCTCGGGTTTCAAACGGCCATCTGAGGTGGGTCCGCGACTTGAAAACGGAGCTAACCCTTTTTCGTTTTCTGAAAGGCGCGAACTTGCGAGAGGCTCGACGCCCCACTTTTCTTTTCCGATTTTTAGCTCGATCAATTTCGCCTGAATGCCGCCATTCGACACTAGGTTTTTACTAGCTCCAACAGTCAGCGCATTCTTTGCGGTACCCGGAGTCGAAACCGAATTGCCATCGATGCGACCATCTTTGTCAGCGTCTTCGCCATTGTTACCCGCAGCGAAAAGAATCAAAAAGTCGGGATTTGCATAGACGAATTCGTCCACTTGTTGAGCCATTGAATCATAGACGCCGAAAGAAGCGGCTGCTCCCCACGAGTTTGTATGGACGCGCGCGCCTGCGGTGTAGGCTTTGCCGAACATATCTTTTAATTTCGACGGAACGCTTAAATTCTCTAGCATCGGACTCCACATACTTTGTGGGACGACATTCGATAGTGCGGCTCCGCCTCGTACTTTTCCGTTCGATTCAAAGCCACTTGATGCGACCGAGCCTGACACATGAGTCCCGTGGCCCATCGGATCTTCCCAGCTTTTCGAGAAGAGACCAAAAATTCCCCCGACAGGAACACGCCCCGTGAAGTCATGATGAATAGACGCAGAATCGCCGTTGTCCATTCCGGTGTCGGCAAAGGCAATCGACTGACCTTCACCTTCAAAGCCGCGCGCCCACACCGAATTGAATTTCATGAGCTTGGTGCCGCTCTCGTAACCGTTGATATCGGTATAGTCGCCCGGCCCTGCCGTCATATGAAAGCGAAGCCGATCGTCACGGAACCACGGAAGTTCAATCACCGGCGCCGCTTCAATCCATTCGACAGCATCGAGACTTGCCAGCGGTTGAAGCAATGATCGCTTCGATTCGATTACGAGAGTGCGGCTCGAAGCGGATTTCACTTTTACCTTTGTATTTTTCAGCTGCGACGTCATCGTCTTCACGTCTTGATCGGGAAATAGGCGAACGATGCTGATAACAACCGGGTCACCTGAAAAGACCGAACTCGCGCCAAGCTCTGGCGAAAGTTTCCACTCGGGACGATAAAGGGTGATGGCTCGAATTCGGTTTGAGGACTTAGCGAGCACTTGTGCTTCGCGAGCTGTGCCAGTCACAACGACCGCGTCGTCGGGAATGTAGCGAACAATTTCGAGCTTCAAAGACTTGAGGTTAATAAAATCTTCGTTCGCCAGCTTGTCGTTCATTTGCACAATAAAGTGCCGAACTTTTCGTGCGTCGGCTTTTTTTCCCGGCCGCTTTTCTTTCGTTCCAACCCACGCCGGACGGCCTAAACTGAGATCTTCTTGGTCTTCATCAGAAATCGCTGCAAAATCTGGCAGTGTGAGCACATTCGTCGCTTGCGCAGCGTTTGTTAGATCCACTTCGCCCGAACGAAGTCGAAGTCTCTCGCCGGCGGATGCGTTCGAACTCATCATGAGCGCGAGTGCTAAAAAAGGTAACAGAAAGAACTTTGGAGTACGTCGTGTTGATTCCATGACGATTACGAAAACATGCGAGGCGCGAAAACAAAACCACAAATCGTGACGCAGCGCTCGTTCGCAGAATGAGCGGTCGCAGACCGAGCGGTTCAGCGTTATCCGATCCCTGCTAGAGAAGTGAGTCCGTGAGCACGCAAGAGTTCATCGCGTAAAGATTTGTGATCCAAGCTCGCAAGTTTTGGATCTCGACGAAAAATTTCGAAGGCAGAGTCACGCGACTCCTGAAGAATTCGTGCATCGCGAACGATGTTTGCCAATTTAAATCCTGGGAGTCCCGACTGTCTTGAACCTAAAAATTCGCCAGGTCCACGGATTTCAAGATCACGTTCCGATATAATAAAACCGTCGGTCGTTTCTTCCATGACCCGCACTCGGTCGCGCGCTTCTTCAGAAACTGCACGGCCCAACATCAACATACAAAAGCTTTTGTGCTCGCCACGACCGACCCGTCCCCGAAGCTGATGTAATTGTGAAAGCCCGAACCGTTCCGAATGTTCAATGACCATGACGTTTGCGTTGGCGACGTCGACACCGACCTCGATGACGGTCGTTGCGACGAGAATTTGGAATTCTCCGTCTCGAAAACTGCGCATAACTTGATCTTTTTCAGTCGGTTTCATTCGACCATGCAAAAGCCCGAGCCTACAATCGGGAAAAAGCCCTTTCAGATTTTCGAATTCCGTCATCGCATTTTTGAGATCTATTTTTTCGCTTTCCTCGACGAGTGGATAAACGAAATAGGCCTGTCTGCCCTTTTCAATTTGAGTCCGCACGAACTCGATCATCTTTCCGCGATGCGACTCGTATCCGACGCGGGTTTGTATCGGCGAACGACCGACTGGCAATTCATCGATCACAGAAACGTCGAGATCGCCGTACACGGTCATTGCGAGTGTTCGCGGAATTGGTGTTGCCGTCATAACTAAGAAATGCGGAGAAATTTCCTGGGGCTCGTCTTTCTGTCGGCTGAGTTTTACCGGGCCAGTTTTTCCGTGCCCGATTTTAACTTCGGATTTTCGACTTTTGTTCTTCAGTTTAGCGCGCTGGTGAACTCCGAATCTGTGCTGTTCGTCGATAATGACGAGACCGATGTCTTTAAAGATAACGGCATCTTCGATCAGTGCGTGAGTACCTACAGCAAGATGGATCTCGCCACGCTCGAGCAACGCCTGCGCCTGCGCCCGCTCGGTCGCTTTGATCGATCCTGTGAAGAGACCGACCTGAAGACCTAGCGGCTCGAGCAGGCGTTTTGCTGTTCTGTAGTGCTGTTCCGCCAAAATCTCAGTCGGCACCATGAGTGCGACCTGATAACCGTTTTCAATCGCGACGAGTCCGGACATCAGCGCAACCAGCGTTTTTCCACTGCCGACATCGCCTTGAACCAACCGGTGCATCGGCTTTGGCGGATTATGTTCCGCAAGATCTGCAACGACCTCATTGAAAGTCCGCAGTTGTGCACCGGTCAGCTTAAACGGCAGGCTTTGCTTCAAATTATTCGCGAGTTCGAGCTTTTTTTCGAACGGCAAGCCAGGCTCGCGCGCCATACCTTCTTTTCGAGAGGCCAGCCAAAGCTCCAGCCAAAAAAATTCGTCGAATATCAAACGCCGGTGAAATGGACTTTTCAGCTCGGCAAATTCGAGCGATGCATCCTTGGGAGGACGATGAACGCGGTCAAGCGAAGTGAACCGCTTCGGAAGATCGAACTTTTCAAGCAGCCAACGCGGAAGTTTTTCCGGAGCCTGCCCGTCCGGATTTTTTCCGAGTTCATCAAGCACAAAGCCTATTAGCTTTCGCAGCTGACGATTCGTAAGCCCCTCGGTTTCTGGGTAAATCGGCACGACAACGTCGTCGTCCGTCACGGTGTCGGGCGAATCGTCCTGAAGATCGGGATGATGAAACTCTAGAGACCCCCGATAAAGCGTCACTTTGCCGATCACTCGGATTTTCGAAAGCGGTTTGAAGCGTTCAAAGTATCCTTTGTAAGGGACACGAAAAAACTTGCAGTTAATTCTGCCGGTCGGATCGCGAACGACGAGGTCATAGACCTTGCGACGGCTTTTTCCGAGGTTAAAACTTTTGATAGCGACGACTTCGGCCCTCAAACTGACCAATTCATCCGGTTGCAGGCTCGAAATGCTGCGCGCGGCCCGACGGTCTTCGTAGGCCCGAGGATACCATTCCAAGAGATCCTGGACCGTGAAAACGCCGTGATCCTTGAAGCGATCGCCCAACTTTGGTCCTACCCCTTTGATGAATTGTATCGGAGTGTCGAATTTTAGGACCGCCACACTATCACTCCTTGGAGACTGACGCGTTGATTGGCACACTAAGAGGGTATGGCGAAGTCAGGCAACC
>JAYSST010000176.1:0-11821 GCA_043720435.1 Bdellovibrionales bacterium | reverse complement strand
CCGCGACGATTTGCGAAATTTGTTTGCTCTCGGCGACTGCTAGCACGCGGGCGTCTAACGGCGCCTTCCCGTTTCGAACTTTACCTTTTAATATGACTCCACGTTGCGCGAGAAAAACGGTCGCCGCGTTCCCCGCCCACATGTCAGGTTCTCGTATGCTTTTGTAAATCGCTTTCTCCGGCTGATTTGCACCGATCGATCCTGTCGCCAGAAAGGTCTCGCCATTTTTCGGTTCCTTACTCGCGAGACGTTCGACAGCTACAGCCATCGCTTTGTCACCGTTCGCGGTTTTCGTTTTGTTTTGTAGTTTGAGAAATGGACTCATGACATCGAGACTTACATCCGCCGAATCGCCGCTTTTCGAACCGGGTCGTACCCAAGCGGTGACGGCATTCCAATTGAGTGACATCGCGCCGAGCGGTGCATCGTAAGCGCGATCGACGCGCTGGCTTTGGCGATCTTCGCCGAAACGAATATCGTCGAAGCGCGAATCGTCGACGACCAGATCTCCATCGATCTCTGTAACACCGGTTCGCATCAGCTCGTTGACCAAGAACCACATGCTTTCTGAAACGAAGGAAGGATCCCCCCCGCCGATGAGGTAGAGCGGCCCCTTGAGCGAGCCGCCAACGACTTTTCCATTACTCCCGACACTCGGGTTTTTAGCATCGGTTGCAAAAACTGTTTTGAACTTGTGGCCCTGCGGAAGGAGTGCAAGTACGGCCGCTGCGGTCGGGATTTTGGATGTCGAAGCCGGAATAAATTTTTTATCGGGCTGGTGAGCAAAGAGTGTTTCGTCACCTTCTGCGACCCAGATTCCGATATCAGCTTTTTTAAATCCCGCACCATCCATCTGCGAAACAAGCTTTGCCTGAAGCGGCGTCGTAGCTTGTGCCGGCGTACGCGCTGCGCGTGCGTCAGAAAGTAGCAGAGACATAACGACGGCAAGTGCAAAAGGGAATTTGATGCGAGGCTGAATTCTCATAGTTAAAAGATTGTATCTAGTAGCAGAGCTTGCGTCGAACAGAACCGAGTGGGAAATTGATCCATGACAATAAAATTTGGAAACATTCAAAACTTCCTGCTTACGCCAATTGTCAGCGCCATCTTAAGCGCTGGGTTTCTTACAACCGCTCTGACGGGCTGCACGAAAAAATCAGCGGACGACCCGGGCACACTCTACGTTGGTCTGTCTGCTTCGCCAGCGACGCTCGATCCTCGAAACGCTATGGATGCTGGTGGGATGCGTCTTACAAACCTCCTGTTTTCTTCGATCGTGCGACTGGGACCCGACCTCGAAATTATTGGTGAAGCCGCGACCAAGTGGACTTACAAGAACTTGGTTTACAATTTCACGCTTCGACCTGGACTAAAGTTCGATGACGGATCGCCTGATGGCCTTCCGGTTACAAAGGAAGATTTCGAGTTTTCAATCGACTCATTCAGAAAATCAGGGCGCTTTGCGAGTTCACTTGAAGCGATCGAGTCGTTTCAAGTTAAGTACGGTCCAGAGGGCGGCGAAATCACGATCAAGCTTAAGAGTTACTCGGCAACCCTGCTGACCGATCTTACTCCAGTTAAAATTATGCCCGCGAAGATCGTCACTCAACAGGGAGATCTTTTCAGAGATAAACCTATTGGCAGCGGTCCCTTTAGTTTCGTATCTGCGGACACAAATGAAATTCGACTTCGAGCGAATCCTTTCAATGCTTACGCACAACCGAAATTGAAGGCATTGGTGTTTAAGGTCGTTCGCGAAGACAACACGCGTTTCTTGAAATTGATGAAAGGCGAACTCGATCTTGTGCAACAGGAGTTGCCACCGGCGAAGGTCACTGAGATCGAGAAAAAAGGCGGCTTCCAAGTATTCAAATATCCGGGCCTATCCATGACTTACATGCTCGTGAATCTCAAGGACGCTGTTTTTCAGAAAAGAGAATCACGTGAAGCGTTGTCGGCTGCAATTAATCGCGACGAAATCATTCGGTTTAAACTCGAAGGGCTCGCGCAGGCGGCTACTAGTATTTTGTCTCCGATCAACCCGTACCATGACGTTTCGCTTTCGCGTCCGACATTTGACCTCGAGAAAGCGAAAAAATTAATAGAAGCGAATGGCCTAAAAGGTAAAGAAGTCGTTTTGAAGACTTCGAACTCTACCCAAGCGGTCGAAAACGGAAAAGTACTAGCGAATCAACTTGAGGCAGCGGGTCTAGCTGTCAAACTTCAGAGTTTCGAGTGGGCGACATTCTACAAAGATATGGATCAGGGCAACTTTCAGCTGGCGACGATGAAGTGGGTCGGAACAACGGACCCAGACATTTACAAAACTGCGTTTCATTCGGCTGAAGTTCCGCCAAAGGGGCGAAACCGCGGTTCATATTCTAATCCGCAGATCGACAAATTGGTCGATGCAGGTCGAGGCATCGAAGATGTTCGCAAACGAATCGAGCATTACAAAAAAGTGCAGCGAATTGTGTACGGAGATCTTCCCCTTATTCCACTTTGGTACGACTTCGAAGTCGCTGTCGCGAGTTCGCGCGTTCATGACTATGTTCCTTCGAAGAATGGCGATTACACGTCGCTGACGAAGGTCCAAAAGCAGTAATCTAGCCGTTTCAACACCACACTATTCGTCAACTCATTAGCTGAAGTTGCCGATAAACGAAGACGAAGTGTGCTGTGTCGTCGTCTCTTCGACGACGTGAAAGGTGCGAATGCAACTGCGGCGTTTGGACTGGCTGATAGTCCTGTTTCCGCTATTTTTAACCTGGGGAATCGACCAGGTGTCCAAGAACTTTGCTGAGGGCATTCGTGGCCTCCAATTCTTTGGGCCGTTTGGGTTTGTCTTGCATCACAATCATGGCGCAATGCTCGGACTCTTTAGCGACTTGCCTGCGGTGCTTCGAATCGTAACGCTATCGACCGGCGGTGCGTTTCTGATCTTCTCGTTTGCGATCATTCAGTACCTGCTTCCAATCAAATCCTTGATGTTGCGTTCGGGTATGAGCGTTTTGCTCGGCGGTATTCTTGGCAACGTGACTGACAGAATCATCAACGGCTATGTCGTCGACTTCTTGTTATTAGGCTCCCCTGAGAGAGCGACTCCAGCATTCAATATGGCGGATGCACTTCAGTGGGTTGGATACGCAATGATCGCCATTGCGTTGATTCGAGAATCAGAAATTTTGTGGCCCGCAGACAACACGCGGAAACGCATGTGGATCAACGTGCGCTTTCAATTGCGATACTGCTTCATTCTGACCGGAGTGGGCTTAGGCTTCGCTTTAATTGCCGGCGTATTTTCGTACACATTCTTACGAGTGACGATCATTGATTTGGTTGGAAACAATCAAAAGTTGCTCGATCACTATATGATCCCGTTTTATATTACGTTCGCGATCGTAAGTATGACGTTCGCAGCCGTATTGTTCTTGGTCGGCCGTGTTCTATCGAGCCGCATCGCAGGTCCGCTGTATGCCTTCGAAAAATTTCTCGATGATCTTTCGGCAGGTCGTCCGCGACCTCTAAGACTTCGCGCTGGCGACGAATTTAAACACCTTGAAGTCATCGCCGCGCGCCTTAGCCAACAAGTCATCGAAAAACAGTTGATGAATACGCAAGCCGACGTTTATCACGCCCAAGTGCGCGCCGAAGCGGCCGGAGTTCCTGTGCCACCGCACGAAGCCGTGTCGAACGTGATGCCACTCAAACGATCGACTGAACGTCCTTAATCCAATATCGTTTTGATTGCTTGTCGCCCGCTTCGAGCGCGACAAGCGCGTCGCCGTCGAGCTGACGAATTACACCAATCGGCGTGATCGTTCTGGGCTGGCCAGGCCGGCTTCCCGCTGCGTAGGTTAACTGCACAGGGGTTTGTGTTCGCGCCGCTTCGATAAATCGAGCGAGGCTGACGTCTTTTTTCAATTCGTTCATAGAAAACCGCGAGAAATAAAGCAGGCCTAAATCAAGTTCCGTCCGTCGCAACATCTTGGCTGCAATATCATTTACTGTCATGTCTGCCTGTACACCGGCTTGCTGCGCATTTGCCTGCAATCGATCGAAGATTCTTAACGCCACATTCAGACAGGCGCGGGCGTCATCAAGAGCGCGATGTGCCTGCCCCGGGTCGACACCAAAAAAAGGAACAAGTGTTTGCAAGCGATGGTTTGGCGTTTCAGGTACGTTCCCTTGCGCCAGCAACGAAGTGCAAATTGTCGGCGCAAGTGGCAAGTCGAGTTTGCAATCTTCAAGTGCCGCGGCGACGAAACCAAGATCGAACTGAGCATGGTGTGCAAGCAAAACCGACCCACTAATAAACTTCAAAAACTCGGGCAGCACGTCAGCAATAGGCGGAGCATCAGCAACCATCTCGTTTGTGATACCGTGGATTTTAATAACTTCAGCCGACATCGTTTTTGTTGGCTTAATCAGCGACGCAAAAACTTCTCGTTGGCTTGCAACGCCGTTGACCGATGTCCATTTAACCGCTGCAATTTCGCAAATTTCGGATTCAATTGGGTATCGACCGCTCGTCTCGGTATCAAAGGCGACCCAAGTTGCATCTTTCCATTTTTTTTCAGCCCAAGGATTATTCACGATGAGATTCGTTCGCTTCACGCATCGGCGCTAGCACCATGGCACTTTTTGTATTTTCGTCCGCTTCCGCACGTGCAAGGATCGTTGCGACCGATCTTTGGTTGATCGCGAACGACCGGAGCTTGTGGTGCATGATGATGGCCGTGTCCTTGTCCGTCCAAGTGTTCGTGCGACTCGGCGTCGACGAAGTACCAACGGTTTTCTTTCGCATCCTTACGAAATTCCGCAACTTCGTGATGCTCGATCGCGCGTCCGTTAAGTTTGTACTTAGCGTTGAATTCAACAACGCCCTTCGCATCGTCAGGCTGACCTTGCTTCGTACTCAGAATCTCGAGACCCAACCACTTTGATTTGGTAGCCCACTCTTTTGCACCGGCCTCGTCGAACTCTTTTCGCTTCTCAGGAGCAAGTGTTGATTTGAGGTACGGAATGTTCGCATCGACGTAAGCAACATATCGCGAGCGCATCAAGGCTTCGGCGGTCGGAGCAAGTTTCTCGCCCGTGATAAACGGTTCGCAACATTTGGAATATTCTTGGCCGCTTCCGCATTCGCAGTTCATATCACGGTGTCCTTTTCGGGAGATTTGGTAGGGAAATGAATAAGACACCCAGAGACCAAATTCAACGCCGAAAAAATTTGAGACATAACCGGCAGCGCTGAAAGCGCTTTGGCGGCCATTGAGGCGGTTCGCTCCGACAAAAAGTGCGCAAACGTCGCAACCCGGTGTATCGACCAACCCCGCCTTTCCAGATCGCTGTCAGACCCGATGTTACTGCTCCAAGCATATTGCCGCTTCACAAAGGATTTCGAAACTGCCGCATCGTGCTTGTGCCTAGAATTTTCTCGGCCATCAACGAGTTATGCACCCGACACAGAAGTCTCAGATTCCCGATATCATTTTTTCCACCGAGCGCGACCGGCACAATGTGATCTGTCTGAGTCTGAAACCTCGATCCGCAGCGATGACCATTCTGACCAAGGTATTCGCACCGGTCGTCAGCCCGCCGTCTCACCAAATTCTGGGTCGACGGTGCAAGCGACCTACGCTTCACACTTCCATTTTCCACTGTGGTGCTGCCCGGCGTCGAGACACTCGACAGCATTCGCGGCTTCACTTCGCGGCGAAGTGGATCGTTTCGATCAAGGTATTCTTTAGCAAGTGCAGCTACGATTTCTCCAAGCGAAGCCCCAAAGTTGGAATGAGATTTCAATTCGCGCACTCGCTCGAGCTCTTTCAATTGCTCGTCAGTAAGCGAAATTTGAACTCCAGCAATTTTCACCGCTTCTGGAAACTGTTTAGCGACGATTCTCTCGGTTTCGCGCAAAGTTTTGTTTTCAGTTTCAGCGATCATCGCAGTTCGTATCTCGAGAGACACGCGCTCACCGGTTCGCTTTTCCTCAAATCGAATCGCCGATTGAACTTTCGCAAGCGCTACAAGATTCAAACTTCCCGCTTCGATCTTCGCGGCCGCCTGCGGCACCGCACGAATTGCGCGCGCCGCCATCGCCCGGCGATAAGCCGATGATTCACTGTAACCAAGATCTTTAATGAGCCACTCAATAACGGAAGGATAACCGATTTCGGCATAAAGTCGGCGCGATTCAATTTCGCCAACGTATTCGACAATCTGTCGATCGAGTTTTCGTTCGTCACCACGAAGATTGCGGACACCTGAAAGAAGTTCGGCATTGGAGAGCGATTCAAGCTTCATAAATTCCCCCTTCGGAAGAGAGGACAATAAAGCATGTTTTAAAACGTGATTTCTATGCGCTGAGAACCCGGACATGCTGTTGTGATTTTGAATTCGAGTCCGGTCACGAAATTGCGTGCACGACTCGATCTCGAGCCGATATGCGCCGCACGAACCACGCTAAAACATCGTCACTTGAAACAACGAATGTCGATCAAACCAGCACGAAACCACGTCAATAAAAAAAATAATAATCTGCGCTATCTGCCATAGTGCAACACCAACGGAACGCTACCCACCGCTGAACGTCGATCGAAGACGGAAACAGACTTCATTCAAAGTGACTTGGCAAAATCCCTAAACGCAAAACCGGAAGCTTCGAAAGAACTTCGTTCCTCCGGGGCCCCGCTCGAAGCCAGTTCCGACTCCTCGCTACGCATGCCCAAAAAAAGTTCCGACTCCTTGCCACTTGCACCCCCACACCACCCACTCCACAGCACCACTCCTCCCTTCGCCCCTGAGAAATTCGCCCCTGAGAAACATAGTGACAGTTTTTGTCCGGCCTAGCCGGCCATGGGCAACACAGCGGATTTACTTGCGTCTTAGCACGAAGACGAACGCCCCCGAACGCACTCGTGAAGGGCCCCATTCTTGTAAATACCGATGGGAAAGCTGTGAAAACCGAATCGACACGAGAGTTGAAAAAATGAAGAGCACGAGCAAAACACTATCAGCCATTCAAATCCGCAGAATTCGCAGCACGATCCTCATGATCGCGACAATGCTTGCGTTGCCGATCTTACTTTCAGCCTGCGGAAAATCCGAGTGGCGCGAAGTGAAAGCTCCCGAGGCGGCAGCCGTTGCGAAACCAGCGGCGGCTCCATTAGCAGTTCCTGAAGCGGCTCCCGTGGCGGCGCCACCGGTAAAGGTTGCGATGGCTGTTCCTCCACGCCCTCGACCGGCTATTTTGCCGATCACGCGGCTCGAAGCCGTTCCTGCACCAGTGGCTGCTCCAGTGACGCCCGTTGAACGAGCGATCCCACCGAAAGCACAAGCGCCAGAGCCGGTGAAAGCACTCGCTCCAGCCAAGGTTGCTCCTGTTAAGGTCGCTCCAGTAAAGCCGGCACCTATCAAAACTGTCGCTGTCGCGGCCCCAAAGCCTGCTCCCGAAGCGCCGAAGTCGGCCCCGGTTGTTCACCAGAACTTAGGTGAAGCGGATCGCTATATAATGATTCAAAACATCGCGACTGAAAAAATGCGCGTCTATGAGCGATCAACTGTTGCTGGTCAACCACATCGCCTGATTTTCGAAACGAACTTGATCGCCGGAGAAAATGATCCCGCGAAAACGCGTCGCACGGCGCTTGGCAGTTACAAAATCGAAAAGTGGATTAAGTTTTATCAAGACAACCAAGGTCTTTTCCCATCTTGGTGGGACGCGACTCTTACGTATATTCCGCTTCCAGGTTCGACGCTCCAGGATTGGACGCAGCCAAGTCTCATGCCGAAAATCGATGGGATACCATCGGGTCTCGTGCGCGGCGCCTTCGGCTGGTACACGGCGAAGATTGGTCCGAACGCCTTTGCACAGTGGACGCATGGAACTGTCGGCTGGGGAGCAGATCAAGACGCTTTCATCGCGATTTCGAAAACGCAGCTCGCACAGTTTTACTCGGATCCACGCAGCTACGGTTGCACGCGTGTCGAGAACCGAGCGATCGCTTATATTCAGAATTTATTGCCCGTCGGCACTCGCGTTGTCAAAGTTTACGCGGCCGAAACACTCGCTGACAAATCGCTCGTTCGTTATAAGAATCAAGCACAAGAGACATTTGAATTTGCTCTGACGAACGATGAAGTTCGTGTTGAGAATCCGAATTCCGCTGAACGTGCAAAGCAAGTTTTGCGTCAGGTTTCTGAGGACGCAGTTCTCGAAACCGGAAGCTACAAAATCGACGCGACTCCAAATGCAGTGCCATTCAAGAAGACAATCGGCACTCGCAATGTCGTGAACGTCGTAAACAACGAAGCGAATCTGTATGACATTCCAGAAAAGTCGTTCCAGGGGGAATTCCTGGTCGATGAAGGTCGCTTCGTTAACTACAAACATCCGCGCGAACTTCGCGTCGGCGGTTTTAAAGATCAAGCGCTTCCCGCGGTGGTTCTAAAATAGCAGATTATTTTCGGGTGGCTCGTCTGGCGCCTGAGTTATCACCGTCCCGAGAAGCATTCGAACACATCGGATTCGAACCACTGTCGCCGTTTCGGCAACAATCTGTTGCTGCGCTCATGACGTAAGCGTTCGAATCTTGCCAAGCCGCGAACTGCTTCACCAATTGTTTTTCATCCGAAGTGTTCTGGCGCATATTCAGCGCTGACTGTCCAATCGTAGTTCCTGCGCCTACCGAACCGCAGCCACTCATTCCAGATTCGGTGTCGAAAACCTGGGCCGAGTCGAACACGTCATCTTTCATCGCTACTTTCGCACAGCTCTTAAAGCTTCCAGAATACCATTCGATATTCTTCGGTGTGCCTGACGCGGCATCGAACCGTATCGTTTGGCCATCGCCCTTCACTGTCTTGCCGCTGAGTTGTGCTGTCGTTCCTTGACACGTGACTTGCCAGTTTTGGCTTGGTGCATACCGATCGTAGAGGCGCACGAGAAGATCGCACGATGCTGGATTTTTTCTCACTTCTTGAAGTTGTTCGGCCGGACTTAGCCCATATAGAAATTCGTCTGTCTTGTCCGTGCGCTCGTTGATCGACCGGCAGGATTCTTTTCCTTCTGCGTATGCAACCATTGATTTTCGCGCATACGGACTTTCAATCTCGCCACCGCAGTGGGCGCTATTTGTGAAAGTTGCTGTTTCGTATACAACTTGAACTGGCAAAGCCATCGCTTTTCCCACACCCGTCACAACAGGTGCTACGTACTTCACCATTGTTCCAAGTCTGCCGTCAGCGAGCGCCGCGGTTTTTGCGATCGCTTCCGCGCCAACCCGGCGAACCACCGCGCCGAGTCCGTTGTTGAGTCCCGGCACCTCACGGAAAGTTCGTAACGCCCAGTCCATACCCGGAAGTACACGGCGGAATGTCATCGTCTTCAGCTCCTCAAGCGGAACTTGCTTAACGCCTTTAAATTTTGAGCCTGTACCAATTTCGTAAACGAGCCCTTGGTAACTGGAGGCTGTGAAATTTAAAGTTTTGCGCGCATCATCGACAGAAAGTAGATTCTTAATGAACTCCGGTTTATAACCGAGTTCTGCCAACACGGTGGCTCGGCCTGCTGAATTCGACCCCATCCCGCGAATCCGATCGAGGTCGATCTGTACCTGCGCCAGCACTTTTGCTGAAGAGTCGCCAAGCAACTTTGCGGATTTTTCAGCGCGGATAGTATCTGAATGATTCCACCAACTAAGACCCTCTCGGGTTTTCGCGCTAATGCTATCTTTAATTTCCTCTGATAGGAAACCAATCACCTGTTGATGTGAATTCACAATTCTAGTCATTGCAGATTCGGCACCCGATGCGACGTTACTTTTCGCTCGGGCCACGGCCTCAAGCGCTCTTTCTTTTGCCGCGGCACTGGTCGAACCGCTTCGAATTTCCTTCTCGAGCGCATCCAGACCGGCAGTAAATGCTTTTTGCCGCTCGAGATCTGTTGCACTGATCCTAGAGAGATCCGTCGCAGACAATTTCTCGGCGATCATGCGATCCTTCATCTCGGCTGCAACTCTCTGCGCTTCCTCAACTGATTGCCGGCGAAGTCCGTCGAAGACTTTCACGGCGGCATCTTTATCAATCGAACAAGCATGGCCTGGCAGTTTTGCGCGCGCGACTGCACCCAATGCAAGTACGGCGAACAACTCAGCTGTCGATCTGATCGCAGGCAGACCGGCGTTTGTGCCCGGTAACGGACAAACGACCCCTTTGCTCTTCATCATCGCAATGCCTGCTGCCGTTTTGGCGGCGAGTGCCCCACCGACGACGACGCCACCAGCTGCGGCACCACCGATGACAAGCCCGCGGTATTCGTTGCAGCTGCGGAAGTTCAAACCGCTGCATTCGAACGTGTCTCGAAGTTCACCGATCATCGACTTAATCTTCTCAGGGTCGCTAGGACACTGTTGCGCACGAACTTCTTGGCCCGATACCAAAAGTAGGGCAACGACCACAGTCCTATAAAATGACTTGTTCATCAATGCCAGTTCTCCTTGCGGTCGCATTTCGTCGTCGTCGCTTTTCGATCTCGCCACTGCTTTTCGATCTTGGTTCCGACACAGACGCCGATTTCGGCAAACAACTGTACTTCGGACCTCATTTTTTTTCTTGCTACCGGAACGATGTCTGCGTCACATACACGCGCCGCATCTTTCATCGCTTGCTCGCAAACACTTTGGCTGGATGCGAAACACTCTCGGAAATACTCACCGTTTGCGCACATGAGGCGCGCAAACATTAGCTCGGATTTCGGATCCCAGTTGAGATCTGAATTTGCCGACTTTGCAAATGTGGGAGTGGCCGCAGCCAATGAAAGCATGACGGCCGCAGCGAAGACGAATACGAGTCTTACCATTCCTATTTTATCGGTTTTGAAACGCTCTATCTTGAGCCGAAATCACGCATAACATCCGAGCCGAAGCGTCTCATTACGAGACGCTTCAACTATTGCGCGCGGGCGCGGTCCTTCGACGGCTTGGCCTTTGATTTGCGCTCGGAAAGCTTTTGTACGTAGTCGCCGTAGGACTTTTGTTCGCGGCCTTTGCTGAAACTGCCGTCTTCGAGCTGTCGCGACTTTTTGCCGGTCGACGTCTCTGGACGCTGACGAATTTCGATTCTGAAGAGTCCGCCGCCCGCTTGGTTTTCACCGGCACCGCGCTTGTCAGGTTGCGAAACTGCAGTACCCGACACCCCGACTGATTCATTCTCGAGCGATCCCTTGATCTGAAGCTCGATCATAGTCAAACGCTCTTCAGCGACGTTCTTAGCGACGCGCGAATCTTTTCCATAAACCGATTCGTCATACACGATCGAAGTAATTTGAATGTCCGAATCCAAAAGACCTGTCGTAATGCCCTTCACCTTATCCATAACAGCCACGAACTGTGCTGAAGGCATCGTTGTTCCTGGCTTAAACAAATAGAGATCCGGAATCTCGAACACAATCGAATCAGGAGTTACATTGACGTTCGTCGCGATCTCGCCAAGCTGCGCTGCCAAGTGTGCCGCGACAACCTTTTTCATTCCCATTGCCATGACATTCGGAGTTCGATCCATGGGATTTACGAACGCCTGAAACACTTTGAGTGGTTCGTTCACGAGATCCATAAAAAGTTTCTCGAGCGTAAGTTCAACGCCGTAGTTGTTGAACTCGTACTCGATCACGGAAGGCGTCGAAAAATAGTCAGCGACCGCTTTTTTTGTCTGTTCTGTCTGTGTGGCAAGCAGCCACATAACCAAGAAGAACGCCATCATCGCTGTCATGAAGTCCGCGAACGCAACTTTCCAGGCGCCGCCGTGTGCGCCGCCGCTG
>JAYSST010000175.1:0-4374 GCA_043720435.1 Bdellovibrionales bacterium | reverse complement strand
CGTTGCCACAGAAATTTGAAGTCGCCAAACCCGAAGGCGCTCGCAACTTGGTAGGCGCGAGAAGCTCTAATAAGCGTCGTGGGCTGTGCTTGCTTCCCAAACCGTTTTCTCAAATCTTGCACATCGAAATTTGGCACTTCAAAAGCGACCGTTTGTATTGAAGGGTATCGTCCAAGAATTTCGGAAAAAAGTAGTTCTGAATATCGTTCGGTCCATTCGGTTTTCACGACGAAAAGGTGTTCAACAACCAAGTTTCGATATCCTTCGAAGTAAAACGTAAGCGTTGCGAGCTTACGTTTCGAGATAGGGTCTGAAAGCACGAGCTCGCGATCTACCCGCGGTTCGGCGATACCGCGAAACTCCTGAGCAAGGACGTACATACGCCGAGGGGTGTGGGTCTTAGAGCCGAGGGTCTGGATGATTTCAGGCTCACCGAGTGGCGCATCAACGTCGATTCGCAAAAATGCCGTTACAATTACTTTGTATTCAGCGTCAGTAATTACACTACGTGCGGCTAAATAATCGAGCGTATCAGTATTCGCCTCCTGAATGATCGCCCGCCCTTCGGTCTCACTAATTTCGCCTTCGCGAACCAGTTTCGAAACACGCTCGAGATCTTCGGGAAAATGTCCCTCACGCTCCCAGATTTTAACCCACTGAGGCCATTGAGCCGTCAGCGGCGCCGTCCATTCGGACATGAGTTTGGACCACTTTTCGTGCGAGACGAAGATCGCTTCGCACTTGCTCGGCACGGCATGAGCATCTGGCACCCAAGCTTGAAGCAGGGTGAAGCTCATCAGGGAAAAGACAAAATGATTTGCACGGTGACAGACCATACCAGAAGGCTAAGCAATTGCGAGACCGTCCTACGACACGCCCGAGTTCGATTTCACCAGCTGTCTCGCGAACGGCTGAGTTCGTTTGTTCCAAATATCCCTAAAGGCCGCGGTCTAGAGGAGTGGATTGACGATGGATTCGAATTCGTTTCGGATTCGATCAAGGCCCGCTTGGGTTTCGCTTTCAAAGCGCAAAACCAAAACTGGTTGAGTGTTCGAAGCGCGCGCGAGGCCCCATCCATCGGGATAGCTGATTCGAATTCCGTCTATCAAATTTACTTTTCTTTCAGGCGAACCTTCACCGAAGACGCTGCGAAGCTTTTCGACGATCGAAACCTTTTTTTCTTCGGTGGTATCGATACGAATTTCTGGGGTATTGAAGGCCGAGCCCATTCCTGCAAGCATCGAAGACAAGGGCTTCTTTGATTTCGCAAGAATCTCAACAAGGCGAAGTCCCGCATACAAAGCATCGTCATAACCGTAGTTGCGATCCGCAAAGAAGATATGTCCAGAGAGTTCTCCACCGAACGGAGCTTTCTCCTCTTTGATTTTCGCTTTCACGAGGCTGTGGCCGGTTTTCCACATAATGCCTTGGCCACCATGTTTTTTGATATCGGTGTAAAGCCGATCGGAACATTTCACGTCACCAATAATTTTTGCGCCTGGATTTGCTGCGAGAACTGCGCGCGAAATAATAACCATCATCTCGTCGCCCAGCACAAATCGCGCATTCTCGTCGACCACACCGATGCGATCTGCGTCACCATCAAAGCCGATTCCGATCGCGGCTTTTTCTTTCAAAACGGCGGCCTTCATCGCATCCAGATTTTCTTCGACGGTTGGATCAGGATGATGGTTAGGAAACATTCCATCTGGTTCTTCAAATAAGATCGTTGGTTTTAAGCCGACCGCTTCGAACAGCCGACGTGCAATGCACCCAGCCGCACCGTTCCCGCAATCGAGGACAACTTTGACTCCTGCAAGGTCTTTGAATTCTGCTTTGTAACGAGCGACGTACGCAGGAAAAATATCGTGATCGCGTGATTCGCCTTTTTTATCGCCATCCTGATAACGTTTTGCCTGCATGATCTTTCGCAATTCCTGAATGTCGTCGCCATAGATCGTCGTTTTACCCAGAGATATTTTGAAGCCGTTGTATTCAGGTGGGTTGTGACTGCCAGTCACCATGAAGGCGCCGTCGACTTCGAGATTGAAACAAGAAAAGTAAGAAATCGGAGTTGTAACAAGACCGAGGCGAATCACATTAGCACCAGAGTCATTCATTCCACGCTCAAGTGCTTGAGCTATTCCCGGTGAAGAGAGTCGCGCATCAAAACCGAGCGAGAGTGTTGGATTTTTTTTTCCAGAACGTTCGATGACAAAAATGACGTACGTGCGGCCCAAGTCATACGCGAAATCCTCGTCGAAATCTTTGCCGACAACGCCGCGGATATCGTACTCACGAAATATAACTGGATTCATCATAGGGAAAGATCCTTCATTTCAACTGCGCCATCTTGAGAGCGCCTTCAATCGCATCGACCATCGAACCCGGGTTCGCTTTGTCTTTTCGAAAAATGTCCCGCGCTGTTCCGTGGTCTACACTGGTGCGGACGAACGGTAAACCTAAAGAAATCTGGAAGCCTGAGTCCTGCCCGTGCAGTAGCTTAAACGGAATGAGGCCCTGATCATGATAGAGGGCAATAACGACCGAGTACTTGGTAAGCCCGCTAGCGGTAAACGCGGTATCGGCCGGCAGCGGCCCAATGACTCCACGGGGGAGCCGAAGTCGCTTTTCAAATTGGCCAATGATGCCGCCTTCGCCTGCGTGCGGGTTCAAACCGAGCAAGGCGACCGGCTTTCTTCGCAGACGTGTCGGCAAGAGAGTTCGCATGCGAAGTGCGTTCTCAATCGCAAGTGCGATGGTTTTTCTACTTAGCGCACCTTCAACTTTTCCGATGGGAATGTGGTCGGTTGCGAGAACCACACTGAGCTTCGCGCCGATGTAGCCTTGCTGAACCGGAACCTTCGCTAGTCGCGAAAGCATGCCCGTGTGACCCATGAACTTAGAGTTAATTTTTCGGAAGCGTCCCTTAGAAACGGGTCCGGTGACTATCCCATCGAGTTTTCCCGCCAACGAAAGTAGTGCACAGCCCTTTACCCAGGCGGCTTCGTTACCCCGGTCGCGCCAAACGAGAATTTCTGTGGGACGAAGATCGTTTAAAACCTGGATCGCCGTGCCTAGTGAAGCGTCACGACTTGAGAGGTGGACCTGCTTAAAGCCACGCAATTTTTTTAGTTCACTTGTAGTGTAGGTATCGTCCGAACAAGTTAAAACAAATCGTGCAGATCTTTGAGGACCGATCTTGTTCAACGCCTTGCGGGCGACTTCGAGGCCGATGCCGTCTCGGTCGCCACTGGTGATTGCAAGAAAAATGGGTTTTGCCATAGAGATCGCTGTTTACTTGTTAATGCGAATCGAAGCCTCGGAACGCAAAAGCTCGAGCCAGATTTCATATTGACGACGGAAACGAGACTCTCCAAGTTCGGCGCGAACTTTGTCTTTTTCTTTTTCGGTCGACGGATCCGGAATTAGACGACGTTTGATGAGTCGCACGACATGGACGCCACCAGCCGTAGGTAACGGCTGCGTCCATTCACTGGGAGCAAGCTTCGAGATCGCGGCTTCCAAGTCTTTCGCGAGTTCTCCAGTCTTGAAAGTGCCCAGAACGCCGCCGACGTCAAAATTTGGATCTTCCGAAAAGTCGGCCGCCACGCGATCGAAGGGAACGCCTTCTTTCAATTTTGCGAGCGCCTGTTGTGCACGAGTGCGAGCGCCTTCAATGCCCCCACTTTTGCTTGAGAGAAAATAAATGTGCGCAATTGAATACTCGAACGCCTGCGATTCGGAAGCGCGACCCTTGGCGATCATTGCTGCAAGTACGTCGTCTTCAGAAATTTTAATTTTTGAGGTCACCGATTTTTCGACGAGCGACTGACGCTCGAGACCCGTTTTAATAAAGTCCTGATAGACCGCGAAGCTGATGCCCTTTTCGAGAAGCGCGTTTTTTAAATCGTCGCGCTGCATGTTGTTCCGTTTTGCGATTGTTCGAACTTCTTGTTCAACGCGCTCGATAGGAACTGTGAGACTCTGTTTTTTAACTTCGGCATCGATCAGCCGCGCGTCGATCAATTTTCCGATCACAAGCTCGCGATCTTTTAAAAGCGCTTCTTTGGTTTTTTCGTCGGGCACCAGTTGATCGTCGACGAGACCGCCCGTTTTAAGACGATTCTGAAAGTCAGCGACGTCACTGAGGGTGATAATTTCTTCGTTCACAATAACAGCGATTTCGTCGACGACTTCCCCCGTCCATGCTGCGCTGGTAAAAACTAAAGAAGACGCGGTGATGACGAGCAGAGATTTAAAAATAGTCATACGGTTCCTTATTCGACGCGTGTCGAGAGCGAAATCGACTTGAGGATAGCGTCGTCTCGCTTCACGGTCGAGGACCGAATCTGTTCTTCGAGCCAGCGCGCA
>JAYSST010000174.1:0-4378 GCA_043720435.1 Bdellovibrionales bacterium | reverse complement strand
TCGCGCGATCGCGGTTCGAGTGTTGTGAACGTTCGTTTTGACATTGAACGATGATTCCCGTCGGCAAGTGGGTCATACGAACCGCGGAATCCGTTTTGTTGACGTGCTGTCCACCTGCGCCGGATGCGCGGTATGTATCGACTTTGACATCGGCCATGTTTAAATCAATTTTGATATCGTCATCGACTTCCGCCCAACAGAAGACCGAAGCAAAACTTGTGTGTCGTCGGGCGTTCGAGTCAAACGGCGAAATTCTCACGAGCCGATGTACACCGTTTTCCGCTTTCAAATAACCGTAAGCGTAAGGTCCCTCGATCAACAGGGTCGCCGATTTAATTCCAGCGCCTTCTCCGTCCGAGCGTTCGATCTCTTGAACTTTGAAACCGTGCTTTTCGCCGTAGCGCATGTACATGCGATAAAGCATCTCGGCCCAATCTTGCGATTCAGTTCCCCCGGCGCCAGAGTTGATCGACAAATAGGTGGAGTTTTGGTCGAGTTCTCCACCGAGCATTTTCTTAATCTCGAGTTCGTGAACGAGACCTTCCAGAACTGCTGCTTCCCCTGCGGCCTCTTGGAAAATTTCCTCGTCGTGAGCATCGGCAGCCATTTCGAGCAGCACAAGTGCGTCGGCTGAACGAGTTGATAGTGCCTTCCAAGCCGCGATGTCTTTCTCGAGAACCGACTTTTCTTTGTTGAGCTTCTGCATTTTCAATGGATCACCCCAAACAGCGGGATTCTCGCTCTGCAACGTTACGGATTCGAGCTGTTTTTCCTTCTTCGGGATGTCAAAGATACCCCCGAAGTTCAGCAGACTTTTCGATAATCGCCTGGATGCGACTTTTGTATTCGGAAGCTTGGGTCACGACGCTCATGCCGAATTCTTAGCAACGTGGTCGTCGAGGGTCAAAGCTTGTTGGGCACCGTGTTGCGTGCCGTCTTTTTGAGCTTCGCTTCTCACCGACCGAGCGTGTTTGTTCTGATGCCCAGTGTTTGCTCCGATGACCGGCGTTTGCTCCGATGACCGGCGTTCAGTCCAATGATCGGAGACGCCTTTCAATCGGAACCATTTGTCGGGTTTCCGTCCGGCTAAATCCAAGTCCCTCAAGTTCGTTCATCCGAATGTAGTCACGCAAATTCAAAATCGCACGCAAGCTCACGACAACTCGGGTGAACGGACGTCGATCCCAAAATCTGAGAGCCTGCCCGATACCAATGCCTTTACCAACACCGCCGCCGTGCCTGCCGAGAATCGCCAGGGCGATCCCACCGGTAACTGCTCGAATAAATCCATTGTACGGCGGTCTGTGGAGATGAACGATCGTCTCAAGCGAGACGAATTCTACAGCGAGGCTAACAAAGTCTCAAAGACTCGATCCTGCAAGCTCAGCATACGCCTCGATTGGCGCGCAGAAAGCTCGTGGTCGTAGCCAAGCAGGTGCAAGACCCCGTGCAGAACCATGTAGCCCAGCTCTTCGTTCACGGACAAACCATGCTCGCGGGCCTGACGCTGGATTTTCGACATGCACAAAACGAGTTCACCGAGAGAGCCATCGTCGGTTGGCGAAAAAGAAAGAACGTCCGTCGCTTTGTCTTTGCCGCGAAATTCCCGATTGAGTCGGCGAATTTCACTTCGAGAAACAAATGCGATGGTGATTTCCGCCGCGTCGGAAAGAGAATTTCGCGCCTTCGCATCGAGCTTTTCCTTCAGCAAAACGCGAGCGGTTTTCGCCACCCACTTCTCGAGAAATACTTTGGGAATGCGCACTGACCCGCTGGCCGAACGCGAATCTTGGCGTCTTATAATTAGTGGTTTAAGCATCGCGCCTCAGCAAGAGATCCGTCGCGTCCCATGCATCGCGCCTCAGAAAATTATGCATTGCCGCGGCCGGCGAACGACGACGTCGGAGCTTCGGCGGCGCCACCTCCGGCGCGTTTCGGATAATCGATTCGCTGGTGATAGATGCCAAGCAGAACGCGAATAAACGCTTCCTCGATGATCGAGAGATCTTTCAGCGTCAAATTGCACTCGTCGAGCTGACCATCCATAAACTTACGTTGGATAATGTTCTTTACAATGTTCTGAAGACGCATCGGCGTCGGTTCATCGAGCGAACGGGACGCAGCTTCGATGGAATCCGCGAGCATGATCAACGCGGCTTCGCGAAACTGCGGCTTGGGTCCAGGATATCTAAAATCTTCTTCCTGAACTTCGTCGATCGTCTCATCTTGGTTTTCGATCGCGCGATTATAAAAAAACTGAATTAGAGTTGTTCCGTGATGCTGAACGATCCCGTCGATAATCGGTTTTCCAAGTTTATGCTGAAGTCCAAGTTCGACGCCGTCTTTCACATGTGCGATCAGAATGGTTTTCGACATGTTTGGACTCAAGTGATCGTGTGGATTCATCCCGGCTTTTTGATTTTCGATAAAATACTGCGAGTGTTCGGTCTTGCCGATGTCGTGATAGTAACTCATGACTTTTGCCAGGAGCGGATTCGCGCCGATTTCTTCACTCGCGCTCTCGACCATGGATCCGACGACCAACGAATGGTGATAAGTTCCTGGAGCTTTAACGATCATCTCCTTCAGAAGTGGATGATTGAGATTTGCAAGCTCCATAAGCCTAACATCGGTCGTCGCGTTGAAAACGGTCTCGAGGATCGGGATCAAGGCCGAAGCGAGGAAACTCGAAAAGATTCCGGACAAGAAACCCGCCGGCACAGACCACAGCAGAAGCTGCAAAAAACCCTCTTCATTACGCGCCAGCATCGTGGTCACGAGCAAAACCATAAGGGCGTTCACGGCCCCAGTTCGCACGCCCGCCCAATAGAGATCGTTTCGACGCTTGAATTTGAAAACTCCGCGTGCCGCCGCGAGACCGCCGATGACCGAAACCAGAACGTATGAAAATTTAAAATCAACCATCACTCCGAGAACGACCGCCAAAAACAGCGAAAACACCCAGACGACTTCGCCAGACACAATCAAGAGTCCGACAAGCATCGGGCCGGCCGCAACCGGTGCCGCGTACATAAACGCTTGTTCAGGAATCATAGTTCCAAACTGAGAAGTGAACGCCGAGTTGGTTAGG
This sequence comes from Bdellovibrionales bacterium, assembly GCA_043720435.1. GTDB lineage: Bacteria > Bdellovibrionota > Bdellovibrionia > Bdellovibrionales > JAMPXM01. The sequence goes on along the minus strand of JAYSST010000174.1, from coordinate 1,287 downwards.
AAAATAAAAAACTTTGCGACGATGGCGACGATAACTGTGACGGCACCCATGATCGCCAGGTCCTTCGTCGATACGCTGACACGATTAAGCGTAAATCGGCGAAGGTAAGAGAAAAACACCAGCGACATCACAACAAACATAATCGCCGTGACGAGCGAGACTAACTTTCTGTTGCGATCGCTACGCAAAGATTCGATTTCGTTCAGCAGCGTCTTGTGAATCGGCTGAACAACCGAACCATCAGGGATAATCACCTGACCTTTTTTTACGGAAATGACGACTGGTAAAACTTCCGCGCGCGCTTTCTCGCGGCGGGTTTCCGTTTCTTGTCGATTTGGAGTCACCGTCGCCTGGATCATGCTTCGCGCAAGTTCGGTAAAGAGTCTCTCGTCACCGCCTACGAAACCGCGCCGTTTGGAAATAGCTTGAAAACCCAGTCCCTCGTCGTCGCGGATGTCGAGCATCCCCATCACCGAACTCAGCGTCTCCCGACCGCGACCCGTTCGCGAAACCTCGCGAAGTAGAATATCTCGAATCCCGGGTGTCAGCGACTGATTCAAGTTCTCGGCAATCTTCAATTGGGCCCAGCGATCAATCTGATCGGTGAGTGCGGCTTCGATTTTGGGCGAAAACTTTTTCTCAATTAGCCACTCATAGACAGGTTCTGAAACCTGGTGACCCATCAGCTTTTCGAAAAGCTTCTGTGTCGCCATCAATTTTTTCATCTGGTCCCAGCGCTTAAAATCGTCTTTGGGCAAATTCACCTGACGAACTTCATCGCGACCGCGCCGGAAGGCACTGTAGATGCGGCCATAAACCTCATCATAGGTTCCGCGATCGTAATCAAAAACTGCAGTTACATTCACTTCCGCAGAACGGCGTTTTTGTTCGGTGGAAACTTCGTCGACGATCTCAAACGGCACCGGACTTTTAATGTCACGTGTAACCGTCTCGCCAACGCGGGCTGAAAACGAATAATCGAAGTCGTTAAAAAGCAAAAATGAAAGAAGAAGTGAGAATAAAAACAACCCTGCCAACCGACGCAGCTGTAATCGCTCATCGAGATTTGCGATCAACGAACCGAACCAGGTTTTTTCGAACCCAAGTCCGTTCACCCAATCGAGAAACTTCATCGAGTGATCGATGTAATGCGAGCGCGCATGCAACGATTCACGACTACCCGATTTGCCCGATTTCGATTTGCCTGACTTACCCATTCAACCGGCCCGTTTTCATTCGCTTTTCTCGAGCTTACATGATCTTTACGGACGCCGCAAAGCGCACCGC
>JAYSST010000173.1:0-11900 GCA_043720435.1 Bdellovibrionales bacterium | reverse complement strand
CCCTTTGAGCGGTCTGGCATTCCCCCCCCAGCCAGGCCGCTTTTTTTCGACCTTCGCCCATAGCGGTAATTCCGAATCCCACAAATACTAGAGAGATGCTCAGAACCCTTCGTTCGGTGGTCCTATTGTCTGCCTTTCTGCCATCGCTTTCAGGTGCTGGTGTGACCGATACCCCTCTGGCTGTGCCCGAGCAGCCTCGTCCGTACAAGATCGTGATTGATCCCGGTCACGGTGGACACGACAAGGGCGCTAGTAAAAGTGGTGCGAATGAAAGCTCCATCGCGCTTGCGATTTCAAAGCAGCTCACCGAGCGACTTCAAAAGAGCGGCTACAAAGTCATACTCACGCGCTCGAAAGACGAATCGGTTTCCCTCGAAAAACGCGCAGCGATTGCGAACGACGCAAGTGCGGACCTTCTCGTCAGTATACATTTAAATTCCTCAACGGATGCTCGCGCGCAAGGAAAAGAATTTTACTTTCAGAACCAACTCGCCGTCGACGAAGAAGCGTTGTTTTTGGCAAATAGAGAGAATCACGAACACGGCGATTCGACTGCGCTCTCGGTAAATCCTGGACAAGATCGGGTTCACAAATCAGGACTTCGATCTGCGGAGGCAGCGCGCCTTCCGCAACTCAATATCGCAAACGCAAACGTTCGCACTGACGTCCGAAATATTATCGAGGATCTTGATCGCAGTGCACGCGTTCGCAGATCAAGTGAACTTGCCAAGATTCTTCACCGCGAGTGGAACCTGGTTTCGGGACGGAATTCTGTGCGCGGAATCCGTCAAGCGCCGTTTTTTTTGGTGTCAAACGTTGCGATGCCTTCTGTCCTCGTTGAGGTGGGATTCCTCAGCCACCCTAAAGAGGGCGCTCGCCTGCAAAGGGCCGAATTTCAAGCGACTCTCGCAGACTCATTGGCGAACGGCATTGACCAGTATTTTAAACGCCCGTAGTGTTCCGAACTATGTCTAATCAAGCATCTTACGCCAAGCGCGCCGACGGCAGGCTCTTCAATCAATTTCGTTCGTTAAAAATTACTCCTGGTTTCACGAAGCACGCCGAAGGTTCTGCACTTATCGAAATGGGCGAGACTCGCGTGCTTTGTACAGCAACAGTCGAACCGACGGTTCCGAAATGGTTGCAAGGCGGCGGCAAAGGTTGGGTCACGGCAGAATACGGAATGCTTCCACGATCCACTCACACACGCATCACGCGCGAGAAGGCAAACAACTCTGGCAGAAGTCAGGAAATCTCGCGTCTCATTGCGCGATCACTCCGTGCATCCGTCGATCTCAAAGCGCTCGGCGAACGTTCGATCACAGTCGATTGTGACGTCATTCAAGCAGATGGCGGAACACGCACCGCCGCCATCACGGGTGGTTTCATTGCACTCACGCTTGCGATTGCAAAATTGAAACTCGCAGGGCTCGTTCCTGCAACTGCCCAACCTATCACTCAATACGTTTCAGCCATCAGTGTCGGACTCAAAGAAGGCGAACCGTTGCTCGATTTGAATTACGACGAAGACTCGGCGATTGGCACCGACATGAATATCGTCATGACGGCAGATGGACGCTTCGTCGAAGTACAAGGAACCGCCGAGACAACTCCATTCTCGCGCTCCGAACTCGACAAAGTTTTGTCAGTCGCAAGTGATGGCTGCCGAAAACTTTTTGAAGCTCAGTCGCAAATCGTTGGTAGCTATGTTTCACTGAATTTGGGTTTTTAGTTATGGCCCAGCCGTCGATTGAACTTTGGATTGCGACCACCAATCGCGGCAAGGTCCTCGAATTTGAAATGATGCTCGATCCACTGGTCAAACGGGGCCTTAAACTCAAAACGCTCGATGATCTTGATACATATTATCCGCCCGAAGAAACCGGCGCGACGTTTTTAGACAATGCGAGAATAAAAGCTCGGTCGCTAAAAGCGATGCAACCCGGAACATGGATCGTCGCCGAAGATTCGGGCCTTGTTGTCGAAGGCATGAACGGTCTGCCAGGAGTTCACTCGGCTCGTTACGCGGGACCAAAAGCTTCGGACTTCGAAAATCGCGCCAAGCTTCTCAAAATGATGGGGCTTAAACAGTTGGCAAATCGAAATGCGGCTTTTATTTGTCAGATGGTCGTATTCGATCCTGAGGGCAAAGAGCTTCTTTTTGAAGGACGGCTTGAGGGCATCATTCCGAAAGCAGAAGCTGGAAAAGCTGGCTTCGGTTACGACAGCGTGTTTGCCCCGATCGTGCCCGAGAACGAGCAGAAAAAGACCCTCGCTGAACTCGGTCTTGCTTTCAAAAACAAGGTGTCTCATCGCGCCCGTGCTGTTGCACAGCTTAAAGCTGTTCTCGAGAGTCGTCTAGAGTCGACGCTGTAGCTTGGTGGGCGTCTCACGGCCAGTAGAAGTCTGGTTAAGATCTTGGTCTTCGACCCAGAAAGAAAAGCCATTTCTAGACAATGTCTGACCCCTTGAGTTAACACTTGGGGCATGGCAGGCCTCAAGATTTTCTCTGGAACTTCGAATCGCCCATTCGCCGAAAAAGTTGCGGCTGCAGCAGGAGTTCAACTCGGATATTGCGAGTTAAAGAGATTCGCTGATGGTGAAATCAACATCGAAATTCAAGAGTCTGTTCGCGGTGAAAGTGTGTTCGTTGTTCAGAGCACTTGCCCGCCAGTGAACGAATCGTACATGGAATTATTTTTGATGTTGGACGCTTTGAAGCGCGCGTCGGCACGTCAAATCACAGCGGTCCTCCCCTACTACGGATACGCCCGGCAAGATCGTAAAGTCGCGCCGCGCGCGCCGATCTCGGCAAAGTGTATGGCGGATTTGTTGACCGCTGCGGGCGCAACGCGGGTCGTATGCGTCGATCTTCATGCGGCTCAGATTCAAGGATTTTTTAACGTACCGGTCGATCACCTGTTCGCGATTCCGACGCTTGCACGCGCGTTCCGCGATCAGCACGGCATGGGTTCTGAGTTTGTCGCAGTTTCGCCGGACGCTGGTGGCGTCGAGCGCACGCGCGCTTTTGCCAAACGAATTGAAGCCTCGCTCGCGATCATCGATAAACGTCGAACAGGTCCGAACGAAGCGAAGGCTCTCCACTTGATCGGCGACGTGAAAGACAAAACCGCGATCATCGTCGACGATATGATCGACACGGCCGGCACGCTTACTCAAGCCGTCGATGCGCTGATGAAGAATGGCGCAAAACGTGTTTATGCGGCAGCTTCGCACGCGGTGCTTTCGGGGCCTGCGATCTCTCGACTCACTGAAAGCGCGATCGAAAAAGTTATCGTCACGGACACTATACCTTTGACCGAAAAAGCTGCGGCCTGCGGAAAAATGGAAGTCATCTCGATGGCACCGGTCGTCGCCGAAGCCATTCAGCGGATTTACGGAAACGCCTCGGTCAGCTCGCTCTTCGACTAGGGTTTTTCACTGCTTCTCGCCGTTTAACCCTGCGCACTTTTCTGTCAGCAAAGTTGCATACCTACAACTCTGCTTTTAAATCCGGGTTTCATTCTGCCCAACGCATTCTCTCGGCCGCCTTCGTGGAGGGTATCGGTCACGGCTTTTAACTCCACAATATCCGCCACTCGTCCGGCGACAATCCACGCATACGATTCTTGCGATACGGAATTACTCCCGCAGCCTCTTGCTCGTTCAGCTGAATGTAATTTTTTAACGTCAGGTGAGCCCGACACGCCGACCGCTCCGCTCGGCTCGCCTCTGGCTTGATCCGACGTTCCCGGTGCCGGCGTGACCAACCCCTCCTGCCGAAATCGCTGTGTGACTTGACCTGAAAAAACCCGCAGAAAATTCTGAAAACTCGATCGCCGCGAAATTCGTACAGCGAGGTGGATGTGATCGCCTTGGAACGACACCTGTTCGACTTTCACGAAAAACCGCGCGGAATATTTTCGGAGAATCGCGTTTGCGAGCGCGAACCGTCGATGCGTGCGAAAACCGCCGGCGAACCGTGATCGGTTGGCCGTAAAAACGAGGTGAATTGGTTCGCGTGTCGAGAGCGGGCGCTCGCTTCGGCCACTGCGTTTCGCTCGCAAGCTTCCGCCGTGAGAAAATCGATGATTCCAAGGTGATTTCTGAAATGTAGTTTGGAGAAAACGGGCGACGCAGGCTCCGGTGGGCGGACCGCGAACCAAAGCTTTGAGGGTGCTAAATAGCTAAGATGAGAGGGATTTGAAGGTGGCGAATGGAAATGTTCGGTGACGGCGGCGGTGGGATCGACCCAGGCCGTGCGGTACCCGGCGGACAACGGCAAATGCCTGAATCGATTTGCCTTTTGGTCACGCCTATGGGAACACTTGAGCCCTCAAAAACTCACGAAGTGTGAAGACTCGCGAAAAGTCCACTTGGTGTTAACGGGTTAGGCGGATAGAGCGCTGTCGCGGTTTTGGTGAACGAGTGAAAGCTCGTGCGATCCGAAATCATCAGCGTCGGGAAACGCTCCCGAAAGGATATGTACGATGGCTGCAGGACCAAAGATCGAGCTTACAGTTACGAAACGCGAGACAGGCAAACATGCGTCACGCACCAGCCGAGTCGGTGGATGGATTCCGGGAGTGGTCTATGGACCGCAGACGAAACCACTCAACGTTTTGACTGACGAAAAAACTCTTACAAAATACATGGGCCGAAAATTCGAAGCGACAATCTTCAATTTGAAGTCGGACGTGACGGGCCTGAATAATATTTCGGTTCTGCTTCGCGACATCCAGGTTCATCCGCTCACCCGTCGCCCCGTTCACCTAGATTTCTATGCTCTCGATATGAAAGCGAACATCACGGTCAGCATCGGTCTTCGTTTCGACGGAAAACCAATCGGTCTTTCTTCGGGCGGCGTTCTCGAGCTCATCATGCGTGAGATCGAAATCGAATGTAAGCCAAACGAAATTCCAGAAGAAATCGTTGTCGACGTTTCGGGAATGGAAGTTGGCGATGCTCTGCACGTTTCGGACGTAAAAGTTCCGGCAGGAATGAAAATCATTTCGCTTCCAACTCTGACTCTCGCGACCGTTTCGGTTATGAAAGAAGAAGAAGTTGTGGCGCCTACGGCAGAAGCAACAGCGGCAGCAGCCGCAGCGGCGACTCCAGCGGCAGCAGCAGGAAAAGCTCCTCCAGCAGCACCGGGTGCAGCAGGAAAAGCGGCTCCGGCAGCAGCAGCAGCAGCCCCAGCAGCAGCGAAAAAGAAGTAATTTCGTTCTTACGAACGGGCGAAATGCACTTTCAAATGGCCGCGAGATTTTCTCCGGCCATTTTTATTTGGACGAAGTCCGATGGCGTATTAGCGACGAAGTCCGATGGCGTATTAGCGACGAAGTCCGATAACGTAATGCTGGAGAGAGATAAATGTTTTTGATCGTAGGTCTCGGCAATCACGGCGCAAAATATATGCTGAACCGGCATAACATTGGTTTCATGGCGCTGGACCGATACTTCGAATCGGCAGGTGGTCAGCCGAATTGGAAAACCGACGGCAAAGCGCTGGTTACCAAAGCGAAAATCGACTCAACAGAAGTGGTTTTTGTAAAACCGCAAACTTACATGAACCTCAGTGGCGAAGCTGTTCGACCGATCATGGACTTTTATAAAATCAGCCTCGATCACGTGCTGATCGTTCACGACGAGCTCGACATCGGCTACGGAGCTATCAAGGTTCAGAAAAACCGCGGTCCCGGCGGGCACAACGGACTCAAGAGCTTGAACGAACATTTCGGCTCGCAGGATTACACACGGCTGAAACTTGGAGTCGGTAAGCCACCAGATAATCGCTGGGACATCGCAAACTGGGTGCTTTCCAACTTCTTCGACGACGAAACGCCAAAGTTGACCGAGTTTCTAGATCAAGCAGGAGACGCCATCGAGAACTTCGTGTTACACGGATACGACAGAACAGCGACGAAATACACGCGGGGCTCGTTTGTTGAACAGGCAGCGCGAGAACAACTCGCGATTGAAAAAGCGGCGAAAAAAGAAGCTAGCTTAAGAGCGGCCGCTGAGAAAAGTGCGGCGGCAGGCGAAAGTGCTGTGAAAACTCCTGACCGAAGAAGCGCATTGGGCGACGACACGGTCAAAACCGATACTAAGAAGGATCTGAAAAAATGAGCTTACAAGTCGGAATCGTCGGCCTTCCAAACGTCGGAAAATCTACTCTCTTCAATGCCCTCACCTCGGCGAAAGCAGAAGCGGCGAATTACCCGTTCTGCACGATTGATCCGAACGTGGGAGTCGTCACCGTGCCCGACGAGCGTCTGCGAAAAATTAGCGAACTCATCAAACCGAAGTCGCTCGTTCCAACCACGATGGAATTTGTCGATATCGCGGGACTCGTCGCCGGCGCCTCAAAAGGTGAAGGTCTTGGAAATCAATTTTTGGGTCACATTCGGTCGACCGACGCGATTACCCACGTCGTGCGCTGCTTTGATGATCCAAACATCATTCACGTTTCTGGAAGCGTCGAACCGATTCGTGACATCGGCGTCATCAACACAGAACTAATTCTCGCAGATCTCGACTCGGTCGAAAAACGCATTCAGAAAATCGAGAAGCTCGCGAAATCGGGCGCTGATAAAAATGCGAAGCGCGATTACGACGCTCTCAAGCGCGTTGCGGACGCACTGAATACTGACAAGCCAGCACGAATTGTCGAGCTGAATGAATTCGAACGTCCCGTAGTAAATGATCTGCACCTGCTAACGATGAAACCGGTACTCTACGCCTGCAACGTAAACGAAACCGACATGGCCGCCGGCGGAAACGACTGGTCCCGTTCTGTTGAAGCTCACGCGAAGTCCGAAGGCAACAACGCGATCCTCATATGTTCATCGATGGAGGCTGAAATCGCCCTGCTTCCACCAGAAGATCGCGCGGAATTTTTAAGTGCGATTGGCGCGACCGAGCCAGGTCTGAATCGATTGATTCGTGAAGCTTACAAGCTACTAGGGCTCTATACCTACTTCACTGCTGGCGAAAAAGAAGTGCGCGCCTGGACAATCCGTCGCGGCACTAAGGCGCCAGGTGCTGCAGGTGTCATTCACACCGATTTCGAAAAGGGATTCATTCGCGCAGAGACTTATCACTCGGATGACCTCTTCACTTTAAAAACGGAAGCGGCCGTAAAAGAAGCCGGCAAATACCGGCTTGAAGGCAAAGAGTACGAAGTAAAAGACGGCGACGTTTTATTCTTCCGATTCAACGTTTAGCTGCCACACCGTTACACCGTTTAGAAAACGTAGCGACCGCTAATAACAACTCCGTTCAGATCAACAGAACCGTCGAAAAGTGTTTTCGATGTGGCGAAGTTGTTCGGACGTAACAAGACATCGTAGCGAGCCATTTTGTACACGGCTTCAATTTCAAGCTGAGGAGTTAGTCGGAAGCCTGCCCCAGCCATAAAGCCAACAGTCGGCGACACGTCAAAAGTTCCGTTCGAGCCCCAATCGGCACGCGACAGAAATCCGTAATTGAAGCCCACCGGCAAGTAGAGGTTCGTCGTTGGTGTCCAGCGAAGTCCCGCGCTCAAAAGATTCGCGTGGAAAGTCGGGTTCTGAGTCGCAGATGTAATAGTCCCCGTCTGCCCGTTTTTAAATTTTACATCGAGCGACGAGAGCGTACGTTCACGTTCGAAGGTAGCGCCGACGAACCAATCGAACTTCGTCGCGCCGGGTCCCTCGTAAAGTCGCTGTGCCCACTGAAGTTCGATCGCCGGGGTGTTGCCAACATTCGCTTCTGCAGAACCGATGATCACATTGTCATTCTTAATGTTAATTCCGGAAATTTTCGATGCGGTGTTGACCGATGCGCCAACTCTAAGACGGCCTGCGACCGAAGCGCCAATATCCTTGAATTGTTCGGAAGCGCTTTTTTTTGCGGTCGTTACAGCAGGTGCCGGTGCTGCGGAAACAGCAGCGACGGATTCTTGCGTGCAAACGAAACACATTGCAGCGACGAGGGCTCCGCCGAAACGGATGAGGCGAGAGAATGCAGTAAGGCTCATAAATCATGCTCCTTTGGGAACAATTGAATAGATATTGTAGCGATCACCGTTTATGCAACTTAAGGAAAATTAGAAAGCTCGATGTTAATGGCCAGAGCTGAATGTCACTTTTTACTCGAAGCGGCGACAAAATGGCTGTTTTCTATCGGCGAACGGGAAAGTTCGTCAGGGTTTTGAAAAATCCTAGAAAATAAAGCGGCCACCGACAACGACGCCGCTCAATTCAACCGCTCCATCGAGATAGTTTCCAGCCGGGCCCGCAGCCGCTGGGAGCAAGATCATATTGTACTTCGCGATCTTGTAAGCCGCCTCGAATTCGAGATTTGGATTGAGACGATAGCCGACGCCGACGGTATAACCGACGGCCGGATTCATTTCGAAAGTTCCAACCGAACCCCAACTTCCTTGTGTCAGAAACCCATAGTTAAGTGCGAATGGGAAGAACAGCATTGGGTTCGGAGTCCAGCGCAATCCTAAAGTGAACAAGTTCCCATGGAACGTCGGCGTCTGACCGGCAGGGATGGTCACGTTCTGCGGAGTTGTGGCATTCGTCGCCTTGAAAGTGAGCGACGAGAGGCTGCGCTCACGCTCAAACGTCGCGCCCAAAAACCAGTCAAACTTGGTCGTATCGGGACCCTCATAGAGCCGATTCACCCAAACGAAATCGAGCGCTGGAGTGTTTGCTGTGCTCGCTTCGCCAGTGCCGACGACAGTGCTCGAAGTTCTAAAGTGGATGCCGGCCATCTTTGACGTCGTGTTGACGGATACTCCGATGCGAAGACGATTGGCGACGGCCGCTCGCATTTCTGACAGTTGTTCGTCGACGCTTTTCTTGATCGCAACATCGGGCGCGGGCTCCGCCGGAGTCGCGACGACCGGCGCCGGCGTCGCCGGTTGGGCAACTGCGCCCGAAGTGAAAAAATAAGAAGTCACGAGGCTGCAAATCAGCAGGAGACGAACAGAAAGGTTCATAAGTCGATGCTCCTTCGGAACATGAATATTCAATGGTTAAACGATGTCGTAGCCAATTTAATAAAAGTTATGAAGTGAGATCTAACTCTTAGGATCAAGTGCGTCACGCAGACCGTCACCAAACAGGTTAAACGCGAGCATCGTCAAGAATAGGGCGATTCCCGGAAATACGATCAAATGAGGCGAGCTCTTGGCGCGCCACCCGTCGTTCGCGAGGACTCCCCACGAGCTAAACGGCGGTTGTAGGCCAAGGCCGACGAAGCTTAAGAAAGATTCGAAAAGAATATTGGATGGAATCTGAAACGTAAGCATCACGACGATCGGACCTAGAATATTCGGGCCGATGTGACGACTTAATATTCGTGACGGTGATGCGCCCATCGCAATCGCACCCTCCACGAACAGCAGCTCGCGTGCCTGAAGCACCTGGCCTCGCACGAGTCTGGCCAGCCCCACCCACCCGACAACCGAGAGGGCAAAGAGGATACCTGCGAGCGCGCGCATCTCGGGGTTTTCGAAGGGTTGATACGCCGTGAACACGATGCCGACTAAGATCAACAGCACCAAGGAAGGAATCGCATCGAGAATATCAATTGTGCGCATCATGATGGTGTCCACCCAGCCGCCAACCCACCCCGATATCGCGCCGTAAATTCCGCCGATCAATACCGAAATAAGAGCGGTGAAGATGCCGACAGCCATCGACATTCGCGCACCGAAAATAATTCGCGAATACAAATCGCGACCAAGTCCGTCCGTGCCAAACCAATGGTCTGCAGACGGCCCTTCAAGCACGCGGTCAATATTCTGAATTTCGTAAGAGTACGGCGCGATGTATTCTGCGAAAAGCCCGGCCAATGCGACAATCACAATGAAAAATATCGAGACGATCGCCGCGCGATTTTTAATGAATCGGCGAAACGCTCGCGATTTTCGAATGGTTTGGTACCGATGACGTGCGACCAATGCTAATTCTCGCACGCTCAACCTTCGCCTTTAGCTTCAAGAGCAACAGACTCGAGGCGGATATTTCGATTTCGATCTCTCAGCTTCGATTGTTCGCTGCGCTTGTCGCTGATTTCCGAATCGATGCCGCGCACTCGCCAGTGCAAACTATCGGCTGCCGACCTATTCTGATCGGTGACTTTCCATACACGGTCTTCTCGATGGGTATGGGAAGTCGGGTCATACACGGTTTCGACGACCATTTGCGGTACCAACAATTGTTGCGCCTCCCACTGTTTGCTGCGTGCCTGAGCCTCAAGCTGGGAGATTTCTTGATCGATGTTTGAAATACGGTGTTCGTTTTCGTTGAGCAGCACGATGAGATAACTTCTTCGACCGCGATTAAATTCAGTTAGAAACGGGCCTTCAAGAGCTTGTGGACAAATTCGGTTGTACGGCTTGCCCTTTGCCCCGACGACAAATCCGTTCGATCTCTGGCAATACTCAGCGACCCCCGCCACATGCTTCGCATTCAGCACACTTAAGTTTTCACCGTCACACATCTCACTAGAAAAGGGCTTGCCGCTTTTACCAGTCGCGAACGCTTGAGCGGGCTCGCAATATTTAGCCATGCCTTGCTTGAAACCATTATCGAGTTCCGCTTCTTTGATTTCGGCTTCGACCAGCCTGCAATCGCTGATGAACCCATCCCCGCTGAGTCGACGTCCCGACAATGCAACCTTTTGCCCATAAGCATGCCAGTTCGTCGCTTCGCAATCTTTGCGCTTAAAATAGGACGAGCACCCCGTTTCGGTCACAAGCACGACGGCAGCGAATAAGAAAATCATCAGAGTCCGCAGGTACATGTTTACTTCTCCACGCGGATTCTCGGATCGACCATCGAATACAAAATATCGACGACCAAATTCGAAATAACGAGCAAAGCGGAGTACAAGAGAGTCAGGCCGAGCACCAACGGATAATCACGATTGCTGACCGAACTCACCAAATGTTTGCCGATTCCTGGAATCGCGAAAATAACTTCGATGATGAACGAACCAGAAAGCAGTCCGGCAACGAGCGGACCCGTGATTGTTAAAACAGGAATTAAGGAATTGCGAAGGACGTGATGAAACAAGACTCGTCGTTCAGATACACCCTTGGCGCGAGCGGTACGAACGTAGTCGGCTTTGATGGCCTCTAAGACCGTGCCTCTCGTCATCCGTGCATAGATGGCTGCGGGCCGAATACCGAGTGTTACGACCGGTAAAATCATGTACTGCCAGCCATCCCAAAGAGCTGGCGGGAGAGTCCCGTGCAGAAACGAAAGCGGAATGCCAAAACTGAAAATCATCACCAGCACCGGACCCACTACGAAACTTGGCAAAGCCACACCGGAAATCGCAATCAACATGGCCGTGGTGTCGAAGATAGTGTTGTGCCGTGAGGCCGCAATAACCCCAAGCGGGATACCAATTAGCAGTGAGAGAATTAACGAATAGAGTCCGAGCTCGGCCGATACGGGAAGTGTTTCGATAATAATGTCGGTAACGGATCGACCGATGTATTTGTACGACTCGCCCCAATTCCCCGTTGCAAGTCCATAAAGGTAATTTCCGTACTGCTCGAGAATCGGCTTGTTCAGCCCGTAGCGAGCTTCGATGTTCGCTTTGATTTCAGCAGGCAACGCTTTTTCGCTATCAAACGGTCCACCTGGCAAAACGCGCAGAAGCAGGAACGTTAACGACGCGATTACGAAAAGCGTCCCGAACGCTTCGAGAACACGTTTTGTTAAGAAGACCAAAGCACCTGCACGCACGGCGCAATCCTATTTCTTAATTCGAAGCGCTTTGTACTCAAAGCGCTTCATTGCATTGAGCGGGAAATTCTCGACGCGATCAGAAATCAACATGTGCGAAACCGAAGTGAAAACAGGAATGACAGGAACATTCTCTTCCAACAG
>JAYSST010000172.1:0-4397 GCA_043720435.1 Bdellovibrionales bacterium | reverse complement strand
TCCTCCCTTAAAAATTGAGCAGACGTTTAGTCTGGTTCATGTTTGCAGAGTGGACGTACGCCGTTGATTCGAGATGGCGCATCGTTTTCGCGGAATGCGGAGAGAGCAAATGTCTTCGACCAGCTCTCTTGCGTTTTACTTTTCCCGAAGCGAGCTTCGTGAAACGTTTCTTCGCACCTGAGTGCGTTTTCGACCCTTTGGCCATTTTGTTCCTGTTCCGCCAAAGGCGGACGCTTTCTTCCCCGTTAAGGCGGTCGGCAAATGCCGATCTCTTTTGAGCCTGTTCCAGAGTGAAGTAAGCGTTTTAACAGGATAACCTCGACTGTGGCAAGCCGCGTTTAAAACCCCTTCGCGCTCCCGAAGTCGCTTATCTCAATCCTGGCTATTCTGAGAGTGCATGAGCCTTCTTATTCTCGCTATTATCCCTGGATGACGAAGCCGAAACCGAATCAAGTAAGAGGCAACACCCTGTTCTGGGTGGTATCGGTCACGATAATCCTCGCCGGCTTTTTCTTTTGCACACGAAAGAATGACAGTGCTCGCGAAGTCACCCGAGATGAAACGAGTTTAGCCTTCGATGACACCCAAGAAGCCGTAACATCACTCATACCCTCAGCACAGCCTTCAGTCGCATCGGGAACAAAACCCGAATCCGCGCAGATATCGAAGTCCATTCAGGAACTACTTCGGAGCGATGATCTGTGTGGTCTCGATCGAACGTTCAGCCGAGTTGACGGCGAAGATGAGGCGACCAGAAAACAGCGGCAAAATCAGATCGAAGACGAATATTTTCAAGGCACCAGCTTCAAAAACGGCTTTACAGATTACCGCGAGGCCATGCGGGGGATGTTTGCCAACAACGGCAAAGAGTTCGGTCGCTACGTACGTTTTTTAGCGGCGCTCAGGCGCGCCGACTGGGTGGAGCCTTCCCCCGAGGTTTCGCCTTACTTAAATTTCGTTACGGCCACACGCGAACTGATTCAACTTGCCTACGAGGACCGCGGAAACGCTGCACCGGCTGCTTTTGCGCTTGCGATCTCGCAATCGATCCCTGAAAAGGAGAAAAATGATTTTACTAATAGCGAACGCCAAGAAGCTATAGCGCTTCTCGAAAGTGCGACTCGTTTTGATAGTTATCTTGTCGAGTTCGCCCGCGACGTTTCGAATATTGAAGACGCTCGAGCCGTGTCACTTACGATTCGAGTCGGTTTTCTAGCGAGTGTCGCAATTCCAAACTGGACGAAATTTAAAACCGATTTTAATAAAGCAACTGAAGAAAATATCGATCTGCGATTGAAAGTGACCGATCTCATGATTGCCGGAGCGAAAGAGGCAAAAAGCCCGTCGTACGCACTTGGTTACAGCGTTATGGATGCCGCTTTTGCGAAAGCGATCGCAGGCGGAGCCCGACGCTATCCCACGTTCACCGAAATCGACGCCGCTTTTCCGGGGCACCTGAAAAAATCCGTGAACGATATTTTCAATATACTCTTCGAAGGCGACGGCAAGACCTGCAACGAAGCTCACGTTCAGAAAATCCGCGATTACATGATAGAGCTCAAAAAGACCGAGTCGGCGTTGGGCGTCGCGCTTTGATAAATCGACTCTTCGAGAGCTCGGAGTTGATCCGAGGTCGGTCGCAATCACTTCAGTTACTTATGGCCATTTGGGTTCACGTGGCCGGTTGAATGAATACCGTTGTAGCTACGAGATTTCGTCAAAACGACAGGATCTGCGTTTTTCTGCACAGCACTTTAATCGTCGGTTCTGGACGAACAATGACGAGCAGGCAGGAATCTGCATGGACGACGTGAAAAAAGCGCGAGCCATTCCGGGTTCGGTCGGAGCAGCAAAGTGGATGAGCGCGGCGCTCGTTCAAGGCGAAATGTGCTACACGACTTATGCTCGAATGGGACTTGATCGAGTCGGTACGGATCTTAACGGCAAAGAGCGGGTCATCAAATTTGGTTCGCGCGAATACGATTTGAAAACATCGCCGGCAACCGATCCTGCAGACTCATCACAAACTGGCGGCGGAAATTAAATTAAAAAGCCTCGGCATAGCGCCGAGGCTTCCCAAATGTCTGCGCGCTGCGCGAGCATCGCGCCCTTGGGCCGGCAGCCTAAGCTTCGCAGTAAGAGTCGCTCGTCGAGAGCGTCTGGTCCTGGACTTCAGCTTCCGGCACATTCGTCGGAACAAGCCAGAATTCTCCACCTTTATTTTCGATGTTGTGCTCGGTCGTGCCGATTTTCAGCATCGCGCGCTCGCCCCATGCTTCTTTAACAACGACAACTTCCCAAGTGGTGCTGCTGTCTACCCATCGCGTCCATGGATCCGTCTCGAGCTGCTCGAGATCACGAACGGTTGCGACGCCCGCTTTTGCCAAAGTCACATTGTGCTGACTGCCGTATACGCCCATTCCAAAACTGTGGAATTTCGTACCTACAAGTTGCAGTTCGAGAGCGGCAACTGAAACAGTCTTGCCAGTGAGATCAACACTGTTCGTCGATTGGCGAAACGCTAAATCTGCTTTGATTTTTGAGTTCGCCGGAATTGACGCCGTCCAAGCCGCGATCGCAGTCTGATCAAGTTGCATAGTTGCTGAAGAAACCAATTCATTAATTGTCGAAGGGTAAGCGTCCGTGTCGCAAACTAGGTTCGAATCCAGTGCTTTAATTAAAAGCGCCGCAAGATCGAGGCGAGCTTGGCCAACAGCTTGAACGACCGGAGAAACTGGCGGAGATTCCGCGAGCGCCAACGAAGAACCGAAAACTACGACTGCCGCGAGAAAAAGACTTTTCACCTAGGACCCCCATGAAACAAACACGAATTAAATAGCGAACTCCGCCGAGGATTAGCAGGTTCATGCATTGAAATTCTACGACTGATGGTTGAATGAAAATTTTCAGGTTGTAACCGAACTTAGACGCGCTCGGCCAGTATATGAATGCACACGGTGCTCGCTCGGAAAGTACGACTACGCCAAGCCGTTGTAAATTGCGATAACGGCCGCAACGACAACGACGGTCAGCGTCTGGGCCATTCCGGCAATGCGAAAACGATAGTCTTCGTTCAACTGAGATACTCCATAGGCGTGCGAAAGGCGTCCGAGCACCAGTAAGATGCATCCGGCATGCAAGAGCCAGCGTGAGGTCTCCTGAAGCTCCAAAAACGTTAATAGAATTAACGCGAGCGGAACATGCTCGGCAAAATTGCCGTGCACGCGCATCGCTTTTTCCAATTCAGATGATTTTCCATAGCCGAGCGCAACTTTATGAATTCGACGCAGCCGAATCGTGCGCACTGCAAGTGCGCAATATAGGATTGCCAAAAGGCCTGCGTAAATCGGAACGACCTTGACCATCGCATCGACCCCGCAGCCATTTTCTAAACTTTATTGTTAGCGGCCTTCGCTTCAGGTGCGTCAGCATCCTTCGCTTCCGCTGCTTTCTTAGCCGCTTTTTCTTCCGCAGCTTTCGCTGCGAGACGAGGGTCAGCACCCTTCGACTTTTTCTCGCCTGGCGGCCGTGCGGCGCGTTCTGCTGCTGCGGCGGCTGCCGCTGCGGCTTCGACCTTCGCCTTCTCAGGGTTCGCCAACGCTTCTTCAGCCGCGATTTTCTTCTCGTATTCTTTCATCTTCGCCGGATCCGGAGCGAGAAGCACGAAAAGCTGCTTTCCTTCCATCTTCGGATTCGATTCAACGAGTGCGAGATCACTCAATGCTAAGATAACTTTTTGGAGCAAACCCATGCCGAGTTCTTGGTGCGCCATTTCGCGTCCGTAGAACCTGAGGTTCACTTTCACTTTGTCGCCGTCGACCAAAAAGCTTCGTGCCGAACGCATCTTCACATCGAGATCGTGTTGATCCGTACGCGGACGGAGCTGAATCTCTTTGATCACGATGACGGTCTGATTCTTCCGCGCTTCGTGTTCTTTCTTTTTCAGTTCGTATTTGTACTTGCCGTAATCTGTGATTTTGCACGTTGGCGGTTTTGCCGTCGGTGCAACTTCGATCAGATCGAGACCCTTTGCTTCAGCCATCTTAATAGCTTCGAACGGAGGGAAAATGCCGAGCATGGTTCCGTCGTCATCAATCACGCGAACTTCAGGCGCACGGATCTCGCGATTCACCCGTGGTCCATCTTTGGTAACTTGCGGTCGACCGCCACGAGGCGCGCTTTCCGGCCGTGGTGGACGAGGAGCAAATCCGCCGCCACCGCCTGGTCCACCCGTACTTGGCGCACGCGGGACGTAAGGAGCGACAACAGTTCCCGGAGCTACTGGAGTGATCGGGCTCGGCCCCGATGGTCTTACACCTGTCGACGGAGTGATTGGTCCCGGACTGCCACTTGGGCGAGGCACCGGACCACCTGAACTACCTCCACCTATACCACCG
>JAYSST010000171.1:0-1824 GCA_043720435.1 Bdellovibrionales bacterium | reverse complement strand
AGTCGGCTTGGACGGTCGCGGCAGGTGCACGGGTTTTCATGATTACCATTGCGCCGAATCCCGGGGTTGTTTCTGCACTTGAATCGACAATGCTTGTTTCACCTATGGCCGAGCTCAAATATCAATACGTTCCGCGCGGACGCATTCGACTTGTCGGAACGGTTGAAGTCTTTTGGCCGATCTATACGACTGGGGCGCAGGTTAGCGCTCTCATTTTCGCCTTCGGTGCCGGAGCCGGCGGGGGCATGCAGATCGCAATCACGAACAAATTCGGTATCGAAGTCTTCGGCAAGCTTCGATATCTCAGACGACCCATCGACGGACAAAGTGGTGTTCAAGAGCGCCAGTCGGTGCTAGGTGCAGGACTGCTCTTCTCGTTCTAGATTTCTCCCTCAATCACTTTTTTTGACGAGGCATATGTCGTCGGCTAGCTACATAACAGCGCGAGATTTATTTTTGGCTCACCACTGGAGCCGATACACTCCCTTCGAGAGTGACGCGTTCGCCGGGTTCAAATGCGGACGCATCGTCGTAAAAGACGGTAATGCGCTCGTCCTTCGTTCAACCGAAACCAATGTCACCGTACTATTGAGCGCTTGGTCTGCAGTTTCGCTGCGAGAACCGAGAGCCGCAGAAAGCGCTCCTCCCGTACACGAGGTGCTATGGGTGGGAGACTGGGTCGGTGTCGACGATCGGGGAGGCACAGTGCTTTTCGCGCCGTGTGCGCAACGCGGAGCTACAGCGGTTCAAGCAGCTGCCGAGTTCGAAACGCAGGCAATCGCATGGAGCGAATTTTTGGCGTCGATCAGAAAATTTTTTGTCGAACGACGTTTCACTGAATTAACGACTGCGACGATTGCTCGTTCGCCTGGCACAGAACCGTTTTTAGATCCGCTGATAGTCGCAACCGAGTCGAATCAAATTCAGATCGAGCAGTATCTAATCACGTCTCCTGAATTCAACCTCAAGAAAGCACTTGGCGCAGGGCTGCCGAGAATATTTGAAATTGCGAAATGTTTTCGGAACAAAGAGGGCGGAGCACACCACCGCGTCGAATTTCACATGCTCGAGTGGTATCGATCTTTTGCCACTCTCAAAGAAATATCGTATGACATCGAAGCGTTGATACGGCGACTTGCTCCGAATGCGCTTCTCAAAAAGGTGGCGATGCGCGATCTATTCCGCGAGTTTGCAGGCTTCGACCTGCGGCCGCTTTCTACGCGCGACGAAATAGCCGCTGCAGCGATAGCGCTCGGAATTCGAACAGTAGCGAACGATGATTTTGACGATATCTTTCACCGCATCTTTCTAGAAAAAATCGAGCCGAAGATCGAGCAGTATGGAGCCGGCGGTCCGGTCTTGATCTTTGGCTATCCGCCGTCGATGGCGGCCTTGGCGCGAATTGCTCCGGATGGTTTCGCAGATCGGTTCGAAGTATACTGGCGCGGGCTTGAAATTTGTAATGCGTTTCACGAACTGAACGATCCCAGCGAAAATCGAAAACGCTTTGAAAAAGACGGTCTTGCTAAAGTTCGATCGGGACGCGCTGCGGTTCCGATCGACGATGAGCTGATGCGCACGTTCGATCTTGGGGTACCGCCCGCAGCCGGCATCGCGCTGGGTCTCGAGCGGCTCTTTATGGCGGTTCATGAATTATCTGACATCGCAATGGTACGCCCGTTTCTGGCTCAAGATCCGTAACACCCGGCGCTTAGTCTAGACTGCGCGCACTTCGGTTCGTGCGACTTCTCGCGGGCGACCTTCTTCGGGCATTCTAACAGCATGCTTAGCGTAAAGACCCTCCGTGAAACTTTGATGCCGCTG
>JAYSST010000170.1:0-4414 GCA_043720435.1 Bdellovibrionales bacterium | reverse complement strand
CCCGGATTTGGCCGACTCCATGAAGGTATCGAAAAAATGCTTCCATGATCAGTACTATTACGAAAAAAAGCAGACGATCGTTCAGGCGCAAATAAAGGAAAGAATAGCCGACATAGAATATAACAAAAAAAAAGACCGTCGCAATTACTACATCAAGTTGAAATCGCCGGCTCAATCGTTGCTCTGTTCTGGCGCCCCACTCATTGAATTCGGGAATGAGAAAGAGAAAAACAAAACTTACTGGTACATGAAGCGTTTGATAAAAGATGATGTCTCTAACGAAGAACTTATACTGGCTTTGAGATGCAAATGAAAAAAATTGTTTCAGCCAAGCGAGCTCCAGCAATGACGCGAGCAACAGCAAAGTCGAGAGACCAACCATAAAGTGATCTCGTTTTTTTCCGAAAATTTGCCCGACTTTCAGACTCATGATCCACAAACTCCATCAAGAATGGACATCGTACTACTTAGCTACTCGGCTGCCATTGTTTCTGACCGGCGTATTTAGCGGCGGGTCGCTCGTCGCCCCTAAGCTAGCGAGTCGCAACGCCTCACAAGTTTCTCCTGAAGAATTCAGAAGAGATCTCAATCCGCCGTGTGCAGGTTCTCCTTTGATCAGTTCGGATAGGCCAACAGCTTGACGTTGGTAACCGGCAACGACGTCGGTGCTCCAACTGCCGATCGGGATACCGCGCGATTCAAACAGAAAGCGAGTCATCGGAATCACCGTGCTTCCATGGTCTTCTAGATCAACTACGTATTTTCTAAGTATCAGCGATTTTAGCTTGGTGAGGCGCTTGTCAGGCATCTGTGTCTTGTCCCGAAAAAGTTTGGATCTAAAATTAAAGTTCATTCGTTCGAGTGAATTTGATCGGTTAGATTTCTCAACCTCTTTTCGAATGTCATTCTTTTTGCCTGCTAGGCGAACATTGGCCAACTGATTCAACCGCTCGGAATCGGACACACCTTGAATCCAACTTGAAAGCAAATTTTCTCTGTTCATTTCTCGGACGGCCGCTGCAGAAAACCAATTTTTACAACTTGAGTCATTCGACGACGGCTGGGCACGTTTGTGGAGCTGGCAATCAACATCATAAATCATGTTAGGACAAATTTCTGAAGCAGCAATTGCGAACTTGTAAGTCTCGTAGTCCTTCGTGCCTCTGATCTCTTGGACGACCCTTAGCCGGTTCAGCTTTGCAATCATGTGATCCAATTCATTTTGGAAGCCGACAGTGGGGACAGTCTTAGAGATGCACTGAAATCTTGGATTGGTATCGAGATCTTTCTTACTGGCGTCGCCGAGCCGCTTTAGATAAGTTTGTAGCCAAACAGGCGTCGGCGCGGCAGTTACCGGCGCTAGAAAATCCACACCATTTACGAACCGTGGCCAAACGTCAGGGCCATCAAAAATTAATCGCGGGCCGCTTACGCCATGCTGGCCATTCGTTCCGTGACAAGCCAAACACAGCGGGGGGTTCGGACCTTCGACAGTTGGGAACCTATTCGAAAAGTTGATATCAAAAAGCTCAACTTTACCTGTTTGCGGATTCACAAATGCCACTTCGTAGGATTTTGTTTGGCGCAGAGAAGAATGTCCGCCATTGATCGAAAAAAATGCAGTCGGTGGCTTCGATTCGCCGGAGTCGTTAAAACTAAAGTTGGTCAATATCACGCGTGGACTCTCTGGAATTGAATCCTGTTGAGCCACACTAGAATGAACCACAAGGTGATTCTGTTTGAAAACCTTCGGCAGGCAGCATGCGAATTCGTCAATTGACAGGTTTTGCTTTCCAAACTGCTCGACGAAAGATCGAAGCCCTTGTTCGTTAAGTGCGTTTTCTGCAAGTGGATTTATCTTGCATTCGGCTGCCATGCCTGGCGCGGCCGAAAGTAGGCAGCCCACTACAAACGCGCGAATGGTAGGGCGTATGATACTTGTTCGAATCATTGTTTGTAATTTACCTGCGCTTTACAAAATTGTCGAAGTCGGTCCAATAACGCGCGCGGTTGCTAGACTTAGTGCGTGGGCAACTTTCACATTCGGCTGGACGATTGGCCTCAAAACAATCGAAAGTATTAAATTTCTTTTGCCGAGGAATCTCGGCTTTAAGCGTTAGCTAATTAATTCGATAGCGTCTGGGCCATCTTGATCCACTCGTCGGGCACCCGTTTGTGTCTGCCGATGACCTCACGAAGCGGAACGCCTGCGACCCGACCGCGGACCCATGCCATCATAGCGTCACAGTAACCACGGCGTAACGCCTCGACCGCAGCTGTACCCATGCGTGAAGCAAGATTACGATCGAATGCTGACGGAGCTCCGCCGCGAAGCACGTGCCCCAGCACGCAAACCTTCGCTTCAAATCCACATTTTTTGCGAATGCTCTCGGCCAGGTCGTAGGCACGCCCTGGTTTTCTTCCTTCGGCCGCGATTAAAATCGAGCTGCGTTTTCCTCGCGCCATTCCGCGCCGAATGTGGTCGATGGCGTCATCGACTGTAACGGGATTGTCGGCGAAGAATATTTCTTCGGCGCCGCCCGCGAGCCCTGTTTCGATGGCGATAAATCCAGAGTCGCGTCCCATCACTTCGACAATAAAAAGACGATCATGCGAATCTGCGGTATCACGAATGCGATCGATGGCAGATACCGCCGCGTTTACTGCGGTATCAAAACCAATCGTCGATTCGGTACCGGGAACATCGTTGTCGATTGTGGCTGGAATTCCGATGATTGGAATTTTATGTTCGAGCCAAAGTTGTCGGGCGCCGCTGAACGAACCATCGCCCCCAATGCAAACCAAGGCATCGAAACCTCCAGCACGAATATTTGCCGCCGCTTTGGCTCGAACTTCAGAGTCGACAAACTCTGGAAGGCGAGCGGTTTTAAGTATCGTACCGCCGCGCTGAAGGATGTTTCCCATCGCGCGCGTATCGAGCGGCATCCATTCAGAACCGAGGAGTCCACGATAACCGTGCGCAATTCCGGTAACTTTAATTCCTTGATGGAGAGCCGTCCGGACAACGGCACGAATCGCCGCATTCATGCCGGGAGCATCGCCGCCACTCGTGTACACGCCGAGATGTGAAATGGTGCCCGGCTGGCCTGCAGGCGCAAATCGCTCGAGGTGGGCCAAGGGATCTGAGTTTGCCGAAGCTGCAGGCGAGGTTTGTAAATTCGGTTTCGTCACACGATAAGCATGTGGCGTGAGCAATCAAGAAATCAACCGATTAGTAATCGAAAAAAAAACAGCTGCGAGCTTGCGCTTGGAGCTGTTTTTCAAAGATTCATCCGTAAATCCGAAGAACGACCCGAGAATTCTCGGATCCTCGTACTATCGTACGATGTCTTTGAATTCCGAACCTGGACGGAATTTTGGGTAAGACATAGCTGGGATTTTGATCGCTTTGCCGGTTTGTGGGTTGCGGCCCATGCGAGCTTTGCGTTTTGCTTTAGTGAAAGTTCCGAAGCCAACGAGTTTTACTTCGTCGCCTTTTTTAACAGTCTTCTTGATAGCCTCAAGCGTTGTGTCGAGCATGCGCTCTGTCTGTGCTTTAGTGAGTTTGCATTCTGCAGCGATGTGCTCGATCAATTGTGCTTTGTTCATTGATGTCTCCCCTAGTTGTTGAACTTAGTTACTGATTTTCTCGTACAGGTGAATTGAACCTCGGCCAAATTATTGCCGTCAACGTCAAACCCCGATCGAATCACGCATCGAATCAAGATTCATCGCCAGAATCCAGCCGTTCATTAAATTCTTTTTCGAGCAATTCGAGTTCTTCTGGAGTCATCTCGTGCATTTCGGTCGGCACTTTGTACGAACCTTCGGCCCATTCACCGAGATCGATCAGTCGACACCGCTCTGAACAAAAAGGGCGAAACGAATTTCTCGAAGAATACTCCGAGCTTTTTCCGCACTGAGGACAGCGGACAATACGCGCGACGACTTTTTCATTTTTGATGGACATGCCGAATAAAATCAGCGACCCGAGTTAGGGAGTCAAGCGGGTCCGTATTACCGATCACTTCGGATAGGCTGTGCCGCGCGCAAACACGATGCCGCTGTAGACCAGATCAACCGAAATCGGGCTTGTCGTTCCGGGGAACCCAGTTGTGACGATGCGGAAACCATAATATCCAGTTCCGGTGAAGCCAGCGCTTCCATTCGCGAGTCCGAGATTTGTAATCGGGAATGAGGGCTTTTTCACTTCTGTCGTCCAGCCGCTGTGATTATAGTCCCAAGGCGATCCGGCTCCGGCGCCAATGGTCACGTTCACCGTGGTCGGTACGACACCGACTCCGACGCCGGTTGCTTGGAATCCCAACCATCCAGCACTCGAATAAGATTCGCAATTCGCAGCACCAAAGCTCCAGCCGACAATTCGGGGCGAGCAAAGTTGTGCGTTCTGCAA
>JAYSST010000169.1:0-4415 GCA_043720435.1 Bdellovibrionales bacterium | reverse complement strand
ATTGAGGTGGATTTATCTGCGCTTCCAGAACATTTGCAGATGGAAGTAAGTCTACCTGCAGTCGATTTTCCGGCAGCGCGCGCAACGTTGACTGTTCGGGCGCCGAATGGGTCCGTTCACAAAGAAGAAATTACGATCAAGTTCTTCGAAACATTCTGTCACGGCTGCGATCCCGTCGTTGGCGGGGGCGATGACCAGTGCGCGAATGCTTGCGAATTGAAGCCGCGCGATTCGACCGGCATTCGGGCCCTAAAGTTGAAACAAGAGTTCTTGTTTCGCGAAGGGCGGTTCACCGTTGAAGTCGGCGACTTCAAGCCGCTGTGTACATCCGAGTGCGATGCGGCGCTAACTATCGAACAGCATCTTTGTGGTCATTTTAAAAAATGTGCTTCGGCTAAAAAACCGGCTGCGATAAAAGGTGAGTTCGAAATCCGCCTTTAGCACCAGCGTCGGTGCCCGGTTAGCGGTCGCAGCAGTTTTTATGAACTGCAATTTCAGAAATCAATTCTTTGCGATCCAAGAAAAAGACGAGTTGCCAAGAGTTTTGCGAACGATCAGCGGCTGTCTCAATCATATATGCTGGAAACATGTCGGAAAAATAGAAGCCGTCGTGATCGCCGAATGCCCGTCGGATATCGCTCCGGTTTTGCCGATATATAGCTTCTGATTTTTCAGCAGTGAACAGGCCATTTTCGATCCTAATTTCTCATCGCCATCTTTAAACTTTTCAACGTTAAGAATCGCCTCTCCCCATTTTGCACAAACCTCAGCCGCCGGCAGAATTTCGCCTCGCCAAAAGTGCTTGGCAGCGACGATGGCCGTAAACGCCACGACGGAAAAAAAGATGCCCGCAATCAACGTTTTTTTCATTTTTTAGCCTTTCCTTTGATGGTGATCAGTTTTCCGCTTCTGAGATTTTCCTTGAACGACGCAATGAGCGCTGTCTCGCTGAACTGCTTCGCTTTGACGGGTTGTACAGTCGAAAGTTGACCGAGGCGATTGTTTGCGAGATCCATCGCTTTTTCACGGTCAGGCTGTTGTGAATCTTCTTCGTGAGCATCAAGAATGGCGACAGGCGTCGCTTTCGTCATTGGTTTTACTCGTTGGATAAAGAGTTAAACAGAGTTCTTCGGTCTTCCAGCTAAGCTGGTAAGCGCGCAAGACCTTCAACGGATGCTGTGCCGCGAGAACTTTCTGCTTGCGAGCTATTGCACAACTCGTCGCAAGAGCTCGGGCACATGAATGTTGCCAAGTCCACTCGAAGGACTGCGCACTTCACGAGACAGTCTTTACTGGGCGAAAGCTTAGCGTGCTCAAACCACTTTTTGCAGTCCGCATCGGCCGTAGTCACGGTGAGACTTAAAGCTATCGCACCGCAGAGTGTTCGCAGACAGCTAATGTTCATTGCCTGATTTTAGATCAACTATTCTTTTATGCATAGGGGCTTTTCTTAGTCGAGAACCGCCCGACGCCGAAGCCTGAGGGACGAGCGGACGAGCAAACCCCCACAAAGGGCAGCGCATATCGCATCCGGGCAACAAAAAAGCCGTGGTTGAAACCACGGCTTTTTTGATAAGATTGATTAAGCCCGAAAAGGACTAAACGTATCCTTCGTCGTCGTCTTCTTCTTCATCAACGCCAACCGCGGCACCCGCGTCTTCTTCGTCGTCGAAGTCATCGGCTTCTTCGTCAGTCGGTTCTTTAACCGCGCCTTCGTTTTCGTCGAGTTCGTCTTCGCCTGCACCGGCGTCTTCGATCGCGAGTGTCGATTCACTCATCTCGTCAGAATCATCGTTGTACGATTTTGCCGGTGGAACGTATGGAACTACTTTTTTCGCAACAGCTGGTTTCGCCGACTTCGTTGTCGCTTTTGGAGCGGACTTTGTCGTCGATTTTGCCGTCGTCTTTTTAGCGGCTTTTTTTGTCGCTTTTTTTGGAGCCGACTTTTTCGTCGCTTTTTTCAACGTTTTCTTAGCGGCTTTTTTCGTCGCTTTTTTCGCTGACTTCTTAGTGGCTTTTTTTGGAGCCGACTTTTTTGTCGCTTTTTTCGTGGTCTTCTTAGCAGTTTTTTTAGTGGATTTTTTCTTCGCCATTTTTATCTCCCCCAGGTCGATGGAGACAAGTTTGAATGCATCTTGGGCGAGAAGGCAACTAGGACCGTAAAGTAGGTCGCATTTTCATAGCGTTTTCGAGTCGTCTCAACTTTCGGCCCGGCTTAGACGCGGGCCGCCTCACGTGTTTCAGAGCTTAAAGTAAGTCGTCAATGGCTCGTGCAAGGTCATCAGGAAGGGCGACCGACAGGAAGAATCCGCCATCAAAGCCCGTTTTTTCGGGGATTGACGTGAAGTATCCATACGTACGTGTCCGCGCTTCGTTTCTGATCGGCAGAGTCAGGCGGATGTAGGGGTCAAACTTCGTGGTAACAAAGATTCCGACAACCGCGGGGCTCAGGTAGAGAGCACCTTTGAGAGTCCCTGATTTGTTATAAGTGATTCCGACCGACGGAAGTTCACCCTCTGGAATCGCGGGAAGTGCGTCACCGTTTGGCAATCGACTGCTTGGCAGCGTGTCGATGCCTTTGAGAACCTTCGCGAGCGGAATTCGCAGCACGATTTCTGACGATCCGTCCGGGCTCGGTTCAATGCCTACTGTTGCGCCAGGGATCTCTGGAATATCGATTGGAATTTGAGCTCCGAGTTCGATTCCCGCTATGAACGGAAGGCGTACAACCAAAACTTTGGCTGACTTATCGATCTCGACAACTTTCGAGCGATCGAAACGACCACCGTTGATTGCTCCAGTCATTTCGACGCTGTTCCAGCCAGGAGGATTTACGCCGCCACCGCCGCCAGTGCCTGATCCATTGTTGACTCCATCAACTGCCAATTTATTAGTTTCAAAACCAGGAGCGCACGCGGTCGTAATCGCGGCGACGCACGCAATCGAGGTAACGAGCAGTGCGCGTGATTTGTTTTTGTGCTTATTCATGAAGTGCTCCTTTTCGGGGCCGTAATCTTCGTGTTTTTCTAAGTTTTCTAACAACAACGGATCGGTGCTAAAGGCCTGGTGCTTGAGTCTAAATCTTTGAAATCATTGGGAATAAGTTAGACACTTTTCGCGAGTTTGTTTTTAGAAAGGGTATCGGTCACGGTGTTGATCGAAAGCATCTTGTGATTGCGAAGTGAGTAGTCACACGCACACAATCGTCATGAAGTTGTGACGAAACGAACGCGATTTCGTCCGCAGCGATGAGACCCGCCCGAACACGAACCGGTTAATTTCGGGTTCGCGCGTAAAGAGACGCGAAATCTGCGAGCACGCCTGCGAGTAGCAGCGAAGGCCGGCGGCCGAAGCGACACAAATAGAAAAACCGCGGGCCTTATAGCACCGCGGTTTTGGTTTTGGTGTCTAAATCTCCCTGCAAATGTGCAGGGAGCAGCGCAGCCGTCGCACCCGAGGTGCGCCTTATCGGCGCGACGGGACCCGGCGGAGCGTCACCAATAGTCTAGCCGATTAACTTAAGAGCCAATTGGTCCTTCGAGTTAGCTTGCGCCAATGTCGAAGTCGCGCTCGAAAGAAGAATCGAGTTACGTGTCATCTCAGCTGTCGCACTCGCTACATCCGTGTCGCGAATTCGAGAGTTAGCTGCAGAGAGGTTCTCTTCAGCAACACCCAAGTTCGATACAGTAGACGTCAAACGGTTCTGGAGGGCACCGAGGTTAGCGCGCATTCCGTTAACGTTTGTTTGTGCCACATCAAGCTGCTCGAGAGCAGTTTGAGCGCCTTCTTTCGACGTATAGTCGATACCCGAGAGCCCAAGAGCATCGATCGTCGCCGTGTTTTCAGCACCGTTGTACGAAATACGGTCAGCGAAGTCGTTGTTGTTGATACCGACTTGGAAGTCGAATGTCGGAGTTTGACCATCGAGAAGACCAGTTGATCCCCACTTTGTAACTTGAGCAATACGCTGCATCTCGTTCTTCAGCTGTTGAACTTCTTTATCAACAAAACCGCGCTCGACATTGCCGACGGTGTCGGATGAAGCCTGAATTCCAAGTTCACGAAGACGAGTGACGATCGACGAAAGTTCGTTCAGACCACCCTCCGCCGTTTGAACCATCGAGATACCATCTGAAGCGTTTCGCGAAGCCTGGCGGGTCGAGCGAACTTGGGATTTCAAGTTTTCGCTGATTGCGAGACCCGCAGCATCGTCAGCGGCTCTGTTGATTCGGCTACCCGAAGCAAGTTTTGCCATCGAGTCAGCGATCTTCATTTGCGATTCACCTAAGTTACGTTGCGCGTTTACAGACGCGATATTTGTACTAATTCGAAAACCCATTTAGAAATCCTCCGTTTAAAATTTACTTAAAAAATTCGTTCATATTTACCTTCCTTGTTTCTGATTCTTAGAGAGA
>JAYSST010000168.1:0-12005 GCA_043720435.1 Bdellovibrionales bacterium | reverse complement strand
GGCGTCACCGATACGTCGAAATGGTTGGCCGTGAAGCAAGAGGACCTCAGATTTCCGTCGGGAGATTTCGTTAAAGATATTTACGGCCACGGTCATCGTACTCTCGGCGAAGCTCTATTCCGGTCACCCGATACGCCGCGAGTTCAAAACCACATTCTCGACCGAATGGCCCACGACCTCACCGCCAAACAAAAGGTTTGGGGTCGCGCGTATCAGCGCAAGGCTTCGGAAAAGTGATGTCCGGTCAGTAAACCCCAATCGCCTCAACAGAATATGCGAGGCAAATGCGGGGACTATTACGGGAAATACGTCGGCTCTATGCGGGGACAAACCCACGATACCGTCCGCAACCGCTTTCGGTAATCTCTAGAAGATTCAACGACTTCGATACTTCATCTCGCGGGAACAATTCCTAACTGACTACCCCCTTCACTCACAATCCCTAAAAAAGGAGGACTATGGCGCATCGGCCAAAGTGGCATTGTCACGTCGTTCATCGCTCATTCCATAAGGTTGCGGATTCCGAAATGAAGGTGCGACTTGCAGAAGTTTTTAAACAGTTGCTACAACGAGACCGCCAGCTTCGCGATCACGACCGGTTTTTTACCAGCGATTCGAATCTCTCAACACGCAAGGCGCCTTTGGTTTTCCCTAACCGAAAGGACTGTGCATGAAACCGTACCGAATCGCGATCTACATCCGAGTGTCTACCGAAGAACAAGCCGAGAACCCCGAAGGCTCAATCAAAAACCAAGAGCAACGCCTTCGCGACTACGTGAAATTAAAAAACGCCGATGGTGTGTTTGGCGAAATCACGGAAGTTTTCTGCGACGCCGGAATCTCGGCGAAAGACATGAAGCGGCCCTCGCTTCAGCGAATGCTTGGGCTTGTTCGGTCAGGCGAAATAAATCTCGTGCTGGTCACTGAAATCTCACGGCTCACGCGCGCGACGAAAGATTTTGCGCTGCTGTGGGATTTTCTAAAAGAACACGGCTGTCAGTTTCAGTCTTTGAGAGACAACTTCGATACGACAACGCCGGCCGGTGAAATGATTCTCTTCACGCTCGCGAATTTCGCGCAATTCGAAAGAAAACAACTTGGTGAGAGAATCTCGAACGCGTTTCAAGCGCGCGCGAAACGAGGTTTGTGGAATGGCGGCGTGATTCCGCTCGGCTATGAACTGAACCCAAGTCGCCAAGGGCACTTGCAGATCGTCGAGAGCGAAGCCGAAATCGTGCGCAAAGTATTCGCAACTTTTTTCGAACAAGAAACGCTTTCGCGCACCGGGGTTGCGCTGAACGACCAAGGCATTACGATGCCGAAAAAACCAAGAAACGGAGGATCGTTTCGGCACGCGCATTTTACGATCGGGAACACGTACCGGATTTTGACCAATAAAGCCTACATCGCCAGACGCGTGTACAAAACCAAAGACGGCGAAAAAGAAACCGACGCAGTCTGGCCTGCGATCATTGATGCGATAAAGTTTCAGCTCGTACAAACGACACTCGCGAATAACAAGGGTCACAAGAAACCACCCTCACCTTCGCGGTATCCATATGTTTTGTCGGGCCTCGTTCAGTGCAAAACCTGCGGCGACAGACTTTGCGGGAAGTCCGCGCACGGCAACGGCGGAAAGATCGGATACTACGAGCACGCTTGGTCGGTGAAAACGCAGTCTTGTTTGTCGAAGAAACTGTTCACGTGCGAGCCGCATCGAATTCAGGCGAAGATTGTTGAGCCAGCTGTGTGGAGTGACGTGAAGCGGCTTCTGTTGGATGAGACGTATGCACGAGAGATTTTCGATGAGGCGAAAAAACTTGTCCTAGAAATTTCGCCTGCCAACGAGATCGAAAAGCTCAAGACCAAGGCGTCGAGTTTGCAACTTCAGATCGAAGCGACAACTGAAAGAGTCAGTCAGCTTCCGAAAGAAATTGATGCAAAGAGTTTCTTCGATCAAATTTTGAAGCTGCAACAATTGAAATTGGACATCGACGCTAAGATTGCGAGTGAACGCCTTAGAGACGCGTCGAGAGACGCACCACTGAGTTTTACCGACTACCAGGCCTTCGTAGGCGAGCTGAGAACACTGGCCGCTCAGACAACCGATCCCGACGTTCAGGCGCAGATTTGCCGACGACTCATCGAGAAGGTTGAAGTCTCAACGACAGGAATCACGATTCATTATCACGTGGGTGCCGCGCATTACGCGGATCGCTCGATCGAGAGCAGCTCTCAGGGTCTGGAGGTACTGGCGAAGCCAGTGGCCCCCAGGCCCTTTTTTATTTCAAAACCACTTCAGAAATATGCCGACGTTTTTAATGAGAGAAAAAAACCCATTTGCCAAACGTTCGAGGGTTCGAACAGCTTGACAAATGGTAGGGGATACCGGACTCGAACCGATGACAGCCTGCTTGTAAGGCAGGTACTCTACCAACTGAGTTAATCCCCTATCGTGAGAGATCGAATTTGTACCGGTCTCTGTCGGCCGAGTCAAACGAGCCGACATAACCATAAGATTCTTTTACGGACGAGCCGGAGCCAAGCGACGTCGGCTGTCGGCCTGGCGCTTCTCCAATTCGCGCTGCTGTTGCACATAACCCTGAAGGGTCAAAGTCGACGCCTTCCGAGCAACCATGTGGACATCAGACGAACCATCGCCATCAAACGGCCGAATCGTAACCACAGTCGAAATTTTGCCGGTTGCTTTGCCCGCAGGCACTCGGAACTGGCGGATGTAAACCATGTACTGCGAACTTGCTGAACTCATCGCAGCTCGAACGATCGTGTCGTTCGAAGTTCCGAGACCAACACCTTCAGCGGTCACCCGATAAGTCTTTTGATCGAAACCGAGAACGTGAACGAACTTTCGACCATGGCAATCAGCTTGTACTTCGAAGCTGAAGTGAACCGAGGTTCCGTTTGGCAACTTTGTTGCCCAGATACCTTGAATCGTTGTCCATGGGAACGGCACCAACGCTGCGAGCGGGAACGGTCCCACCGGATCGGTCGAACGCATCTCAATCGGAAACGTGGTCGAAGGGGAAGTAATCGGCGTCGGTACTGTTACGACTCCCGGGCAGGCTTCAGCCTCACCCGCAGCGGTTGCTGCGACGAGCACGCCCGACAAAATAGTCCCAACAGCTCGACGTATAAATGTGATGAACATGTTCCCCTCCATCACTGCTCCAACAAAACTTTGGTGTTCTTGTTCAGGTAATAGCCGTTTTTCGCTCTGAAAATATACCGAGGCTTTTCATACTCAGGTTCGATCAATTTTCGGAGACGTTTAATTGTGACGTAAATCTTGTTGTCATGAACCGCCGGATCGTAATCCTGCTTCCAAACTTGCTTCACCAAAAACTCTTTTGAATAAACTTGGCCCGGCGTCTTCATGAACAGACGCAACATATCGAGCAGGATAAATTGATTCTTAAAATCAACGCGACCCTTTTTGCGCTCAAGAACCGAGTGCGAACCTGCGTCGAACACTAGATCGTAATCTTCTTTCGAAGTGACGCCAAGATCCGTCAACTGCACGTCAATGTGACGGCTGAGGTACTTTAAATTCGCCGGGTCCGCCGATTTTTTCGACAGCTTGAAATACATGCGAGCCATGTCGGTTTCACCCGAATCGCGGTATGTCGCGGCCGTCGAATAAAGCAGCTGAAGATACATATACAGGTTTTTTTCTTCGCGAAGCAGGTCGTAGCAATCCCAGAAGATTTCAAGCGCCTGATCGTACTTCTTCATCTTGCGAAGAATGTTTCCATTCATCATCTGCGAGGAAAGCTTCAGGTCGCGAAGCTGCATGACCTGGAAGAAAACTTGAAGATTGTAAATTTCTTTTAACGCCTCACTGAGACGATCGAGAGAATAATACGTTACGGCAAGTCCGTTGATCGCATAGCAAATGTCGTCCTTCTGATCGCTCGCTAGAGCAATTGCGAGCGACTTCTGAAAGTAATCAAGCGCAACGTCGAACTGATTCTTATAAGCGGCGCAGATTCCAAGCGTGTAATAAGTCTTGGCGTTAAGCTCGAAGCCTTCCTTCAGCACGAGATCTTGAAGAGCTTCTTTCGTTTGATTAATCGCTTCGACATCTTCACGTTCCGCAAACATGCGAAGAAGATGGTTTTGGCACTTGAGGTATTTCTCGTAATCTTTCGTAGCAAACGCGTGCTCAGCTGCTGACTTGTACTTATCGATCGCGATGACGAAATCGCAACGCTCGTAATAAAGTTTAGCAAGTTCCATCATCGTATCGAGCGTCGACGCAGCTGTCGGAGCTGATGACTTTTCAGTCACTGCTTTTACCGATGGTTTGGACGTTGGTTCAGTCATTTGAGCCATAGCGCTGGGAAGTCCCCGAACATTCTTAAATTCTCTGTCTGTCGTTAAATGTCGGCCTCGTTCTGTCACTGCCCTGAAGAGGCGTCAACAGGGCGCCAAGCAAAGAATTGCGAATTACGTCAGTCCGAACATATTACATCGGCGGCAAGGTGCGCACGGCGTCAAGTGCGCGTGTTTCCAGCAAAAAAAACACCGAGGACATGGTCTTCGGTGTTTCAACTAAGAATCGCTGTCTTTCGGGGGGCTTACTTCAGCTTACGAACCATCTCTTGTTGGAAACCTAGAGTTTCGCCGATCGTCTGTATGTACTCGAGCTCTTCTTTCGCGCCTGCTGCCTGACCCGGCTTCTGTGCAGTCAGTTTGTCTTTCTTCGCTGAATCTAAAGCTGCTTTCGCTTCAGCTGGGAAGTTGAACTTCGAACCTTGAACAGCAGTCAGTGGAAGAGGGAACTCATAAGTCCGCTGTACCTGGTCGACCGATGAAAGTTTGTAGCCATGGATCGAGTTACGCTGAAAACCGTAAATCGTATCTAGTGGCAACATACCGCTACGTGGTGTCTGTACCTGCATCGCAATCGAATACGTCAACACAACTTCCTGAACGATCGGATAACGTGACTCTCTGCCTGTAAGTTTGCTGAACCAACCGTCGGCGAGGTGAAATTCACGTTCGATCTCGCCCTGATCTGTGATTTTGCGTTGAATGCCGAACAACTGTTCGCCCTTCGCCGTTGTCAGATCCTTTATCAACTGCTGAGTCGACAAGTACATGACCTGACGAAGAAACTGCTGCGCCGAAGCTCGCTCTTTCTTGTCGTTGTAATCGCTGTCCATCGTCTCGATTTCAAACTCGTTAGATAGATTCTTCGTGTCGACCATTGCCTTCATGCAATCAGCAGAAATGGTCAGACATACATTTTTCCCAGCGTCGCCCATGAAGTACTGGCCTGGCTGAGCCAAGTTTACTTTCGTTAGATCGACACCTGTGACTGGGCGCGAGCCCAATTTCAGATTCAAAACTGTATCGGTGGATTTACCTTTTAGGTCGTTACGCGCAGTTACTTTCAAAACCGTAGTAACGATTGGATTCTCGACAACTCGAACAACGACAAATAACAGCGTGTTGTTTGTTTTATCAGAATCGGAAGCGAGGATGATTTGGTCTTGAGCTTCTTTGAGACGCTTCGGAACCGATTTGATCAGGAACGAATCGTAAACACTCTTTGCAACCGAAGTGTTTCGGCCCATCTGGAATGCGCCAATTTTCTTAGCGAGTGCCAGACTAGGATCCTGGTTCGCTGCCGAAATCTGAGCTCGTGCCTTCTCGATAACGTCACGGGATCCGTAACCAACGAGAGAAACCTGGAAAAGAAGCTGATCTTCGTTCGCAAGAATCTTGTCGAAGATGTCGGTCATCTTATATTGAGCAAACAAACCTTTCCAAGCAACCGAAGCAGCATTCACGCGCTCTTCACGAGCTCCCGCAACCACTTCACGTTTAGAAACTTCTGTAAGACGCGCTTCAGCTTCTTCTTTCGAAGTTCGCGCTTTTTCCATTTCGATTTTTGCTGCTTCAAGTTTTGCAACCGCATCAGCCGTTTGCGCCGCAGTCAACTTTGTCGTGTCAGCAGAAGCTTTTTCGAGCGCTGCAACAGACACTTCGAGTTCCTTGAGGTCCACTTTTTTAGAAGCGATTTCTGCTTCTACGATCTTGCGTGCTTCCTCAAGCTGGGTTTTTTCAGCGATCAGTGCCGCGCGCTCATTTTCGATAACATCAAGTGCCGCCTGATTATCGGTTTCTTGCTTTATTTTTGTAGCTTCGAGCTTCGCTTTCAGAGCATTCGACGCCGCTTCAGCTTCTGACGCTTTTCTCTCAGCTAGTTTTGCCGCTCCGAGAGCTTTCTTTGACTCCTCCTCAAGCGTTTTCGCTTGAGTGATCGCCATTTGACTTTCTTTTTCGAACCGCGCTTTTTCGGCGTTGATCTCATCTTGTTTGCTGCAAGCGAAATTCGTCAGAGCCGCAATCGCGACTGCTGTGGTCAAAAGTTTTTTCCGAACGATCATAAAAAATCCTCCGCGGATCATCGATTTTAGTCTTAGTTTTTTCTTTAATCGGCATAAGCAAGAGCATGAACGGGGCCAAGCCTAGCCTGCAAACAGATCGCGCCGAGGACGTCGATCCCGCTCGAAATGGTCATTCCCAAAACTCATGAGCCAGAAAACGGCACCGGCATCCGTTCGGACTCCACCGACGTGTCCGCGCTACAAGGCCGCACCGTTCCCGGCATGATTTTCCATCGAGTCGTAACATCGGCCTACGGGGTTGTAGCCGCTATTTGCACCGCTACAACGGGCCGCGGGCGCAGCTTCAGATGGCGCTTTGACGAACGCATTCCAACGCCGAAACGCCAGGAATCTCGAGCATCTCGAGTTTTCCGCGTTCGGTACCGGGTTTTGCCGCTTGTTGGAGAATTTGCTTCGGCTCGAACCGAATCGATTGCAGCCGCGGCGATTTTTCGCGAGTTAGAAGAACCCGAATCACAGCGCCCTCGATGCGGCTTTGACCCATTTGCACCATTGAGCTGTTGACTGGAATTTCCATTCTCACTTCGTCAAACGCGACTCCATCGATCAATATACCGCGCGTTGCCATTTCTTCCTGGGAAATATGAAAGTGCAGCCGATAGTCGGACCAGCTAATTCGATACTTATCGCCTTCGCAATTTCGCGTTTGGCCGTCACCGGTTTTCGGATCGTAGACGAACGGCTCGTAAACGCGATCGGCGGAGTCGCTGCAAACCGTACCGTGCTTTGTGGTTTTAAATCGTTTGAAGAAGTCGGCAACCTTCGCATTGTTAACCGGGTTGCTCGAGACGAACACAACGTTCAAATGTGTTCGCGAGACATTGCGTTCGCGAACACTATGCTGAATCGAGCACGATGCGATTTCACCGTCGAAGTGACTGACGCTGTCTTTCGAAATCGCATAGCGATCACCGAGCATTTTAGAGCGCTCCAATGCATTCATCACATCGCTCATTTCGACGTACGAAACCGCGCGACTCCATGGAAAATTGAAGCCAAGGCGCTCACGAGTCGCTCTGATTTTCTCGGCGCTCAAGTCTGCGCCCTTCTCGGCGAGAGCGGAGGTCATCGATCGAATTGCTTCGTGATCTTGGGCGTCCATGATCATCGATTCTTTGGCATCGATCGACTTCGTTTCGGCAATTTGAGTAACCGCAGCGTCGAGACAAAGATTCGCATCTTTTTTTGCGAGCGCCGTACATTGATCGCGCGCCGACTTCTTCATCAGCAAACGCGCGCCCATGATCATTTCATGGAGCAATAAAACCGCTTTCTCTTTCGATTTTTTCTGGGCATATGTCTTAAGCGGCGGAAGCTTGGGATCGCGAGGCTTTTTAGGATCGTCTTCGATCGAATGAATGTAAACGCCGTGCTCGCCATGTCTCGCAAGTTGATCGGATTCGACCGAAAGGCCGATTTGTTCGGTCGAAATCTTCTGCAACTCGCAAGGAATGAAATACCACGCCTTTTCTTCGGCGGCCCACAACAGATATGTCACGAGCGGGTCGCTTCCCTCTTCTGTCATGCGACGAAGAATCGGGTGAATATACAGTCGGTACTCTTCAAGTGTTGAGAGCTTTTTCGAGTACGTCTCGAACGCAGCGCCGTTGCACCCGTTTCCGCCGCCGCCAGAAACCGTGCCCTGAGCGACCGGAGTTTTGTGGTTGGGCGCATCACTCGCGGCACCTGGTGAGCCACCCTGCGGTGCACAGGCGAAACTCAAAACTACTGTCGCTAGTGTAGATACGTAAAACGAAATGCGGTTCTGCAAAATATTTCTCATTTGCGACCGCCGCTCTTGTCGGCAAATGACTTCGCAATTACTTCAAACTCACCCGTATTCACGTCAACAAGCACGACAGTGTTTTGGGAATCAACCGTCATCGAATAAACTTCGGGTTGAGAAGCGACTTCGTCGCCGAAAAATTCGTTCGTAACCTTGCCATCTTTCACCAACTGAAGTTTTACGCTGCCTTTTGCGCCGCTCGCGACAAACGCGCCCGTCGCCTGGGACAACCAACCTTTTTCTGATTCTACGACGATGCAAAACACACGATCACAAGTGCGAAATTTAAAATTTTTCATTTCGTTGTTAGCCGCAAGCGCAAGCGAGCCGCTTAAAGAGACACCGACGAAAGTAGTAAAAACGAGATTGAGCACAGCGGAGTTTATCATCTTGGACGCTCCGTCGCCTGCGAGGCCGCGTGCTCGTCCGCCGCACGCTTCGTGATCAGATCGCGATCATGAATTCTTTCGCGCTCGCTAGCCTGCAGAAGATCGTTCATAGTTCCCGAGGCGAAGTAAGGACTAAACGGCGCCTCGTTTACCGAAAGCGCCTCACCATCCGGGTTGAACGAAGTCGGCATTAAAGACGCGATCGACTTCGGAGGTTCATTAAAAAACTTCAGGGGATAAATTGAAACAGGTGCCGACACGAATGCGGCATCGACCGACAACGGTTTTCCCGCAGCGATTGTCTCAAACATCTCGAGTACGCCCTTTTCGATGGTTCCATTAGTATGGCCAAAGCAAAACCCTGACGTAAAGAGATAACCTGCGCGGTTTTCATGGCTAAATCTGCCGTTTTTGCAGAGCTCTGCTTGGTTGAGCACAACGTACCGTTGCGCGACGGTCCAGTCGGCAAGTGCTTCGTTCGCTAGACTCAATCGATTGCGAGCGAACAATCCCCCGTCGTAACCCTTCATAACCAACGCTGCTTTTTCTTTGAACGTGCGATTGTACTGGGTGTTTTCGAACAACGCTATCGGGTTTACTTTATACGCGAACAACATCGCGATCTGCAGCATTTCGGCACTAACGATATACTGAAGACCTTCGAGGTCGGCGCGATTCACTTTGAAAGTAATCATCCCAGCTTCGGGGCAACCACGAAATTGACTCATCATAATTGTGAGGGCCGCGCACTTGTCGTTCTTTTTATGAGTCTGTTTTAGCTGTAACAATTTAAGCGGCGCACGAAGAGCGAACGATCGATCTTTGTTCGCTTTTAGAAAAATGCGAAGCGAATCCAACGCGACGATTTGACGATCCATAAGTTCAAATGCTCGCTCGTCCGTATCGATGTCGTTCGGTCCGTCGGTGATAAATTTCACCCACTCAGGGCTCGAACCCATTTCGAGATCTTTGATGAGTCTCATATACCGCTCGAGACCCAACTCCTGTTTTAGATAAAGCGGGCGAATGCGGGCGATCATTCCCTTCATCTCGAGAATCGGTTTTAGAAACTCAGACCAAAAGGCGGCTCGGTGGTTTCCAGGATGCAGTTGCAGAGCCTCATTGAACCCGCCCCACGCTTGGTTCAGGGTCGAAAGCGCAACTTTTTCTTCTGCTTCGTCAGTGACAACCTCGGACATCGCGATTTTTTCCTCGGCGTCGAGGTGGTCGTATTTTCCTGTTTTTCCGGAGGCGTCTGCAGCACCGCCGCTGCGGCCTCCCGGAGGTGCGCACGAGACGGCGAAGGTCAGCACAAGCATCATCGCAAAAGCGAAGAGCCCTGCGATCGACGTTCTTGAGTGTTTTGAAATTTGTGCGTGCTTCATCATCGACTTCCTACTTCATGATCGAGGCCGAAAAGCTAAGGGGTTTTAGACACTAAGGGGCCCGTGGGGGCCCCCTCGCTGTTAAACTTTTGGACAGTGCCGACGTGGGCAGTTACCGACAGTTCTTGGCCGAAGATTTCGCAAGCACCGTGTTCAACTCGCCGTTTGCGAACAATCCTGCACCGGTACCGTCGCTCATCGCTTGGAACTCGCCACACTTGTCGAATGCGACAGGTCCGAGATTGCGCAAATCTGTTGGTGGTGCTGCCATGAATGTTTTCGCATCAATCGCTGCAACCGTAACTTCGTCGTCCGCGACAATTTCAACCTTCGTCACCTGGGCACGTGCAATCGCTTCGATAACCGAGACTGTTCGATTGAACTCGATGTCGTTCGGAACGCAGATTCCATAGTTGAAGAGCATGCCTTTTCGCGATTGCTCTGACGGACGACCCTTCGGGCAAAGCTCGGTATGCAACTTCTTGGCACCCTTTAAGCCGATCATGAAATCAGACGTTACCCGCGGCGCCATTGCGAAAAACTTGGTATTGCGAAGCTGACCGAGACCTTTAATTTTCGAGTATTCCGTGTACTTCTGCTGAGCGGTCGCACCTTCAGCTGGAAGCGTCGCGCTCGCTTTGAATATTCCATCGACCGAGTACGAAGTCGCCATCGCGAGGTAAACCTGTAAACTCGATACAGCCTGACGAGCTGCTGCAAAGTCCGCCATGTTCATCGTGCCCGTGTGTTTTCTCACGCCCACTTTGCAATTTGTCAGTTTCCAAACATTACGAGACGTTTCTGTGGCAACACATGGACGAACAACCGCGATCTCCTCATAGGCGTTTACAGTGATTCCGCTTTTGCGGTTCTCATATAACCAGTCGCGAAGTTCGTCTGTGCGCTCAACATACTTCTCAACAACGTCTTGTGCCTGACCTTCAGTGTGAAGATCCGACTGTCCGTCCAACAGAAATGCGACTGTGTCTGGTACATGCTTGTTCGCTTGAAGTTCGCGAATGTGGTTCATTAGCTCGCGATGTTTCGCTGGACGAACACTGACAATCGGCAAAATTCGTTTGTAGATGCCTTTGAGTTCCATCAAGGGCGCTGTCGTTTTCAGAACAAGCTGCGCGCGAAGGTTGTACTGGTTGTGCTCGAGTGCTCGAAAGGCAACCTGATGCGCCTGCACCGCCGTGTTCGGTCGAACCAGAGATTCAGCAAGAAGAGCCATCGCTTCCGCTGTCTCTTCGCGACCCTTTTGGCCGCCGTTCACTCCTTTCGAAAGGTCGAAAGTTTCTTCCGGATATGGAAGCGAACTTGCCGAACTTGTGTTCGAGATTAGGTTCGGACTGCAGGCCATGAGATTCGCGGCTAGCGTTCCGCCAATGGCGATGGTTCCGAGGAGTTTTGTAACTGATTGCTTCTTTGCGATCAGGTTCTTGTGGTCTTTCATCTTCTAGTTCCTATTCGTTGTAGTGCTTTCGCACCGTTCGTTTATGGGCGGCTCCGCCGGGGGAACGAAGACGCATCGTGTTATGGACCTGAATATACGGGCTCGCATACGATCTCTCCAGATTAGGTTTGTAAATTTCAAACGAGTTTATTTACCTTTAGTAAACGTCGCGACCGGCCGATAGATTGACTGAATATTAGGAGTTACAGGCACTTATGTCGATTTTCGAGACTGCCGATTACAAATCGTTTATACGCGAATGGGTCGAAAGCCGTCCGGCAGGTGGACGTGGGCAGTACCGTGTGATGGCTGCCGCGATAGGAGTTTCAACTACCCTCGTTAGCCAGGTCGTCAATGGCGAGAAGCACTTCTCGATGGAGAATTCGGTCGACTTGGCAGAGTTCATGGCCCTTGGCGAACGTGAGAGCGAACACTTCCTGCTGCTCGTTGAATTCAGCCGCGCCGGATCCCACTCGTACAAAGCCCGTCTGCAAAAGCGAATAACGAAAGCCCGAGCATCGGCGCAACAGCTTTCCGAAAGACTCGAAAAAG
>JAYSST010000167.1:0-4432 GCA_043720435.1 Bdellovibrionales bacterium | reverse complement strand
CCATTTCCGGAAACCGTTTTGGCTCTTCCAAACGCGAGAAGTCCAAGTCCGGCAAATTCGAAGTACCCATGGCATGAGGCAAACGCGAAATAGACGTTGTGAGCCCACTCGAAACTGAGAAACACCCACACAGCGACGGGAATCAGCGAGAGCCCACACGCGGCGACGGCGAGTTTCAGTCCGAAATCTCGTTTGAGAAAATTCCACGAAGTGCGAATGCTTGTTGGAATTTGAGTTTGCGTTTGCAGATCGGGAATTGCTTTTAGCCAGATAAAATAATGAATGCTCTGTCCGAAAGCGTACAGGCTGACACTGCGATACCAAACGCTGAGGTCTTCTGACCACGGCACGATCATGTGCCCGAGTCCGTCGATACTCATCCCTGACCATGCGAGAGTCGATGCAACCGGGACGAGGTTGATGATGTCGTCGAACGCTTTCATAAAGACGAGGACGTGAATCGCGGCAAACACTACTGTTGCCCCGACGGCGACGTTGCGGTCACGCCTTTCGCGGGCTGCTAAAATCCAGAAAACGCACGCGACAAAATTATGAGCGAGAATTAAAATGCCAGAGACAGCCAGCGGCATGTGCCACAGCGCTAAAGTTAGCGGAACCAGAATGACTGCGCTGATCAAAAGTTGCGTTAAGCTTCGACGAAAAATGTGTGAAAGACCGGCGAGAAGCAGAATCGCAACGCTGGCCTCAACGATCCCCGGGTGCGTGCGGTCCCAAACCGTCAAATTTTGAAAGGCGTCCGTGTACAGGCGAAAAAGTGTGATTCCCGCCCAGACAGCACAGCTGAAAAGAAGTGCGCGACGAAAATCCTGTCGTGGACCGATCGCGCGAACTGCGATTTCATTTTGATAACGAAGACTCGCGAAGATGTGAGGGATGCCCCAGACAAGCGGGCCGATCGCCAAAACCCATAGTGGGAAAAACAACGACAGAGGAAGATAAATAAGAACAGAAAGCGCGAACAAAAGCGAAAGGCGTAGCGCACGGTTGCGAAACGCCCTTCTCATCACGTCGGTGCCAAGAATCAAACGGAGACCGTTGATTCGCCCCGCCTCAAGAATATCTATGAAGCTGAGTACGGCACGTTCCATGAATTAACCCATTCGAATTGCTGGAC
This sequence comes from Bdellovibrionales bacterium, assembly GCA_043720435.1. Classification (GTDB taxonomy): domain Bacteria; phylum Bdellovibrionota; class Bdellovibrionia; order Bdellovibrionales; family JAMPXM01. Next base: position 3,297 of record JAYSST010000167.1, on the reverse strand, counting down.
GGAAAACTGGAATCTTGGTTCCGTCGACCGAAGTCTGAATTGTGCAGCGATAAGTCGATGCTTTTCGCATCATCGTGTAATTCGTCTGCTCGCAAATTGTCTGCTTCAGGCCGCTTGCAGTACGGATAACCTTGTAGTTGCTGTTCTGTGTACGCAGAGCATCGCCACGCATTTTTTCAACAGCCATTGCATCATAAAGCTCGCGAGCTTTCGTGCCGGTGAGGGTGCGGGTCTTCATCGTTGGCGGACGAAGAATGTCGGCGGACGAAACCGAAGTCATACCGATTGAACTTAAAAGCAGCGCGACAGCGAGCAAAACGTGAGTCATAAGATCTCCTAGAAAATATGGTGGATTACGGATGAGGTAGAGGTACCAAGCCGGCGCCGGGTCCCGTTAGTCCCCTGGGTCAGATAGAACAAATTATGCGTGTCTCCGACCTTTGAACGGCGCTACCGCTGTAAAAATGCGTTCGAAGTCGGAAGTTTTCGCCAGACAAGAATCCAAACTACGGCTGCAACCATTACCAATGGGCCAAGCGACTTTATCGCCGATTCACGCGTGAAGTCGCGAACCGCGACAGGAACAAGATCCGAAGTGAGCATAGAAGTGATGAACCAACCCGCCAGCAATCCGGCGAGAGCCACCCACCACTCGGTCGATTGCTTTGGGAGCCGACCATAGATCATCGCGAGAACTGCTGTCAGCGGCGCGACGAGAATGTAGCCATTGCTCTGGCTTAACGGCGAAAACGAAGTCATGAAAGTCGCCGCAAGGCTTAGCGCGAGGCACGCACTTGAAGTGAACGAACCACTCTTGCCGCGACGATAAAGGGCGTAGTCTGTCACCAGCAGCGACACCATGCCGACAGCCACAATAAACGCGACCATTTGTATAGCCGAATAAGTGACTTCGACGCCGCCAAGAATTCGCGCGACGTTGTAGACATGATCGAAAGATTTCCACTGAGTTATGAGTTGATTCTGAACCGCCTGCATCCACTGCGGATAAATTCTGCCGAGATACTCAGTTCCGGTCATCGCGTAAGGAACAACTAAAAAAACCACCGACCCAAAGACAAACTCGAAGAGGAAACGGAAGTTTCGGCGATAAAAAATGAGCGACAGGACAAGCAGACCGACCAGCGCCAACGGTTGAAATTTCCAGTTGGTCACCATAGCAAGAATGAACGCGGGCCACCACTGACGCCCGCGAATTAAGAGTCCCACTGCGAATAAGCAGAGGCCGACCATCAAAATCTCGGTTTTTTCCGAAGCAATGGCGCCAATCATTTCGGATGCGATGAAAAACCAAAATAGATTTAGTGAACGAAGCGGAACGAAATCGAATTTCGGCGTGTCCAGCGCGGCGTTGAAAAAATAAGACGTGCCCCAAACGAAAACGGCCCACATAAATACGACATTAAGAATGACGCCGACAGTTTCGGGTAAGAACGAGAAGGGTAAATAAAAAGTGAGACCGCACGCGGGCGAATAAAACCACTCGAGTCCGTTCTGCCATCCGAAGTCTGTGAAATAGGCGGGTTGCTCGTTCCACATGGCGCGCGCGGCTCCGGTAAAAACCCGGTAGTGTCCGCGAGTGGAAGGATCGAGAAGTTTGAAAAAAGTGATGACGCTAACGAAAGTGAAGTAGAAAAAACCCCAGCGAGTCAGAAGCGCTTTTCCAATCTCACTGAAGTCTCGCGACTTCAGTTGATGGCCGAACGAGCGAGCCGCATTCGGCGGACCGCCCACGGATCTCATTCAGCCGCCAAGAAGAAGCGCAGCTTCGAACCAAGTTTGAGTCGATTGTGATAGAGGCTCGGCAACACGCCGGTCACGTCATTCGGCTTGTGCGAATACGTTTCGACGCCAAGGACTTTCAGTCCCACGCGCTCGACCATTTTAAGAAACGAAGCTTCGTTGGGCTCGTAAAGATGGTCTGGTGTTCTCCACGCCTCCCACTCGCTCATCTTTTTTAGACCCATGACCTTAAGGCGGTGCTTAAATCGGTTCTCAATTGAATCGACGTTCGGAACCGAAATGCAGATCACTCCTTTTGGAGTGATCGTTTCGCGCATCAGTTTCAGCCACGCCGCCGGGTTTGGAATATGTTCAAGAACGTGATCGCAGCAAATTGCATCGAACTTGTGTTCGAACTTCATCTGCGTCCAGTCACCCTGACGGGCATCAACATCGAACCGTTTTTTCGCTATGGCGACCATCGAACCGCTGATGTCGACGCCGGTGGCTTTCCAGCCGCGCATATTTGCTGTGTGACAGAAAAGTCCGATGTGGCAGCCGATATCGAGAATACGGCCCTTTTGCGGAACATGGGCTTCGATCTCTTTCAGCATCTTCGTTGATTTAATCATCAAGCGTTCGCCGCCGGGAAGAAGACCCTTGTCGTCGAAGAAGTCGTTTTTTTCTTCGGTTACGTACACTTCGTACGCGGTCGTCACAAACTTGTCGTCGTACTGGGGGCGCGGGCTTTGATAAACGAGGGTACAGTCTTCACAACGAATGTAGGAAAACTTCAGTTTGTGACCGAAATTTTCATACAGGGAAGCTTCCTTCGAACCGCAGAAAGGGCACGGAACAGATTCCCATGCGACCGGTTCGAAAATCTGGTTCTCCGCGGTCAACGTCGTGGCCATGCAAACTCCTGATAAAACTCGTTTGAATCCAATTAGCTGGCTTTCCTTTGGGGAGCAACTTTTCGTGGCGTCGGCATTCGCGGGCGACTGAACGTTGTTTGCTGGTTTTTCCGGCACGCTGATGCGGCGCGTCCTGACGCTTCCAAGGCCAACTTGCATGCCGCTGCGCGACCTCACTAGGTTGGTAAAATTCTTAGGATTTTCCAAACCGGTGAGGCCCATGCGGCAATACATTTCGGATCTAAAACAGTACGTCGGACAAAAAGTCGAACTCAAGGGTTGGGCTTACAACTCGCGCTCATCCGGCAAAGTTAAATTTCTCGAACTGCGCGACGGAACCGGAATGGTTTCGTGCGTGTACTATCGCGGAACCGATGTCGGTCAATGCAGTGAAGATGCGTGGACCGAGTTCGACAAGATGACGCAGGAGTCGTCGGTGAAAGTGACTGGGATTGTTAAAGCGCATCCCAAACAAGCGGGTGTCTTTGAACTTGGAGCCGACTCACTAGAAGTTCTTTCGCGCGCTGAAGAATATCCGATCACCCACAAAGAACATGGCACTGATTTCTTGATGGACAATCGACACTTGTGGCTTCGCTCGAAACGACAGGTCGCGATCATGCACATTCGTCACGAGATCGTA
>JAYSST010000166.1:0-4436 GCA_043720435.1 Bdellovibrionales bacterium | reverse complement strand
TGTCTGCACTGAGCGGGCGAAACATCGAGCCAACGGCGTACCCACTTGTCTTTGACGCTAACATGTTCGTGCATGTGCGGGCCGTTGATTTTTCGCGTCCGGGGCTTACTCGTACCGAGCTAAAGAGCTTAGTTCTCGCCGAACTTGAGGCGGTTGTAGCATTGAGCAAGGGAATTTCAGCAGCTTGTAATCACATGAGTTACCCAGCTGTTGGTGTCGTAGGAAGATAGTCTGAATTTAAGCTACCGAGCCGTTGCAGGTGTGACGGTTTCGGTGTCTTCAACCGATTGAAACTTTTGAATTGTGATTCCATCTCGGGCGAGCGCCGCGGCTTCACTCTCATTTATTTCGGCGGCATGGTTGCTTAGAAGATTCTTTCGATCCTGTTCATCAGCCGAGATCGCTGGCTTGATTGCAGCACCCACATAAGTAGATCGGCCGTTTTCAAAATGAACTTCGCGCACGATATTGCCGTCAGGGTGCCCGTAAAGGGTGTATTCCCAACGGTCGCGCCCATGCCATCGTTGCGTTCTGTTTGGTCCACCGACCGCATTCAGCACTTCACTTTTTGTCATTCCACCATGAACGGCTTCGAACTCTTTGTAACGAGCCGTTTGGCAGCCGGCGCTGAACAACAGCAGTGCTATGAGAGGGACAAATCGAGACATGCTATTAGGATACTTAGAAATCTGAAGTTGCACACCCGGGCGAAGGGCTAGGGATGCGAAGTGCCTCGATATGAGACATGGAGCTTACTGTTCATCTGTTCCCTAGTTCGTTTCGCGCAGGCGGCGCTTCAAAATCTTTCCCGAATCGCCCTTCGGCAAATCTTCGAGGAAACATATTTCTCTGGGGATTTTGAATTTTGCCAGCTTCTCGGCGCACAAACGGAGTAGGTCGTCCGAGGTCGCAGTGCGACCAGAAGCCAGCGCCACGTAAGCGCGGCCGACTTCTCCCCACTTTTCGTCTGGTATACCGATGACCGCAACTTCGCGGACAGCTGGGTGTTCGCTAAGGACTCGTTCGACTTCGACAGGATAGACATTTTCGCCGCCCGAGATGTACATGTCCTTCTTCCGACCCGCGACGTAATAATACCCGTCGTTATCGACTCGAACGAGGTCCCCCGTGTGAAGCCATCCGTCGACGATTGTTTCTTGCGTCGCCTTCTCGTTTCGCCAATAACCCGGTGTGCAAACCGGTCCGCGAAGCAGAAGTTCACCGGTGTCTCCAGGCTTCACGTCGCGGCGTTCGTCATCAACCACTCGTGCTTGCACGTAAAAGTTGGGAAAGCCGATCGATCCGATCTTGCGGAGCGCATCTTCTTCGTTGAGCGAAAAAACGCTCGGACCAAATTCCGTAAGTCCAAAACCCTGCCGAATTGCGATTCCTTTTTTTTCCCACGTGTGGATGAGCTCGATCGACATCGGTTCACCGCCCACAATTGCATACCGAACACGCGAAAGATCAGCTTTTGAAAAGACGGGCGAACGTGACATAATTTCAAGAGTCGTCGGTACGCCAAACATTATCGTCGCTTTTTCGATTTCACAGAGCGAAAGGATTCGTTCGGCGTCGAATTTTTTTGTAAGCACAGTCGTCGCGCCTCGGTGTACAAACGGCGTCAGCAGCACATTCCAACCTGCGGTATGAAAGAACGGTAGGAAGCTAACGAAAACATCGCTTTGCGAAATGTTGAGACGCAAAGTCGTGTTCAGCGAATTCCAATGTAACATTTTTGGAGTTACCATCGCGCCCTTCGGCGCACCGGTCGTACCCGAGGTGTAGAGAATCATGCACGGTTGATCCAGTTCATACGGATTTTCATTGTCGTGATTAGCATGTGCACTACGGACGGGTTTGAAATCGGCCCGCCGAACGGACGCCAACTGCTCGCCCATGGTCACTTGAAATTCCTCGAAGGTCGAAACGTGACGGGGTAGCGTACGGGTCGGTTTCATGAAAATCGTGTCGACAGTTTTTTTAAATACGCTCTGGGAAAAAAGCACGGCGGCGTCGCTATCGTTGAGGATGTGCGCAATTTCTGCAGCTGTGAGCCGGAAGTTGATCGGAACAAAAACGCAACCGAGACGAAGGCACGCGTAGAATAGAACGACCGCTTCGAGTTCGTTCGTTGCAAGCATTGCTACACGATCGCCGACCTTTAACGAGTATCGTTTGGCGAGATCGATGCTGACAAGATCGACGAGATGAAAGAGCTCGAAGTACGTGAACGTGGCTCCGTTATCTCCATCTTTGAATGCGATATTCGAAGGGGAAAGGCGTGCCCATTGTTTCAACCAGTCGACATTGTCGCCAGCTGATAAGCTCATGTGTCGTAACCCCAGCGCATTGCCATTGCTGACATAGACATCCCGCCACCAGAACCAAGGACCATCACCAGATCGCCTTTTTTTAGTTTTTGAGCGCGGGCTGCGTCTGCGAGTGCCATCGGAATACAAGCGCCGCCGGTGTAGCCAAACTTGTCCATGACGTTGTGAGCTTTTTCAAGCGGAGCACCAAGTTTTCCCATCGTCTCGACGATCGAGCCGATGTTGATCTGCGTGAAAAAGAAATGGTCGATATCTGCGATCGTTTTTCCCACGCGGTCAAGAATTGCATGCGTCAGTTCAGGCCACACTTTGCCATTCGTCTCGGGTGGAATTCGTTTCGTAAACTGCAGTTTGTGCATGTTCTTGCCGACCGTCGCTTCGCTGATAGGAAATTTCGTCCCACCCGCATAGATCCCCATATAGTCATGATACTGACCGTCGGTCGCGAGCTGCGACGCGAGAATACCGACCGGCTCGCCTGCAGCCGTCGCAGCCGACGTTCGCTGAATGATCGCGGCTCCTGCTCCATCCGCAAATACGGACGTAACCTTGTGATCCGACCAATCAAAGTACTTCGACATTCCGTAGGCGCCGACGACCAAAATAGTATTGTAGCGCTCATCAGCGACAATGAATTTTGATGCGACGTCGGTTGCTGTGACAAAGCCAGCGCAGGCTGTGTTGAGATCAAAGGTTCCCGCGCGAGTGGCGCCGAGTTTGAATTGCACGACGGCGGCGGTCGAAGGTGAAACGTAGTCGGGCGTATCGGTCGCAACGATGATGAGATCAAGTTCTCGTGCTGTAACACCGGCACTTTTCATGGCTTCTTGAGCCGCGGGCACCACGAGATCTGAGGTCGCTTCGTCTTCCGACATAAAATGACGTTTCAATATATTTCGTTGTTCGCGCAAGAACGTGCTCATATCGCGATCGTACTTCTTATCAAAGAAGCTATTATCGACGGCGTTTGCCGGGACATAGAGCCCGAGACCAGTGATGACTGCGCGAGTAGGTAACATTTTGCTTCCTAGCGGTAACTATTCAATTAACGTTCAGCTTCGCTGAAACAAAAACTCATTCACCTTCGAGACGAAGAGGGCTGGGTTTTCGACGTTGAGCGAGTGTCCTTGGTTCGAAATAATATCGAGTTTTGCATTTGGCAGACCCGCTGCGAGAATGCGAGAGCTCTCGGCAGGAATGATCGGATCATTCTCGCCGTGCAGAACAAGAATCTTGTGCTGGATCTTCGCGAGGTCGCCCGAGATATTCGTAATGTGCAACATCTTGGGAACTCCGTGCCAATTAATCTTTGCGGTCGCAAACGTGTCGTCGACGATCTTTTGAAACAGCGGGCTCTTGACGTCATTGCCCTGGATTGTCCCGTTCATGACCATTTCGCAAACGGCGCGATCCTGACTCATCTGTGTGAATGCAGCATACATCTCGGGTCCGAATTGAACGCCGGTTGCACCGACGGAATCAAGCAAGACAGCTCGGTCAAAAAGCTGAGGTGCTTTTAGCATCGCATAGAGTGCGATCAATCCACCGGTCGAGTGCCCGACAAGGCACGCCTTTTTGATTCCGAGCTTCGCGCAAAGCTGAATGTAATCTTCAGCAAGGACAGCGGGATGAAGCTGTTCTTCGGCTGCCGGTGCTTCCGATTTTCCGCACCCACGCCATTCCGCCGCAATCGCACGCCCCTCGAGGCCAGGCTTCGCAGCTTTTTTCCAGAGGGCGAGAGACGGCTCCCACCATGTATTCGAAGCGAGGTTGCCATGCAGGAAGATCGTGTCGAGAGGCAAAACGGCTTCGATGACGTCAACGTTCATTCCGTAGTTCATTAAGTCCACTCGTGCCATTTGCTCTCCCGATTCTGTTGAGGTCGTTACTTACTTGATAACAATTTTTGTAGTCTCGCTCGAAGCGCCGCCATCCCAAGTGCCGCCGGTGAACGTTTCACCTTTGTTGAGACGCACATCGCCCGCAATGATTAACTTAAACCATGAAGAAGAGAAACGCGGGAACGCTTCGGGAATTTTGTGTTCAGAATTTTCAAGGAAGAGTCGGCTCGCGCGCGACTTTTCAGGAATAGAATTCCAGAAC
>JAYSST010000165.1:0-1840 GCA_043720435.1 Bdellovibrionales bacterium | reverse complement strand
TTATTTTTGCCAGTTAACAAACCAAACAATCCTTTTTTAGGGGGCGACATGTTTAAAAAGTCTTTGAGCGCTGTTTTCGCAGCACTTGTAGCAGTAGTTGTATTCTCAGCTTGCGGCGGCGGCGGCGGCGGCAGCACCGGCGGTGGCGGTTATGATCCAGGTTACCAGTCTTGGTACGATGTTTACGGCAATCGTTGCGGTACACAGCCAGGTCCCGGCTGCAACTTCTACGCAAACGGTTACAAGATCGTAGACACAGAAGACCCATACTTCTCTCGTTACTACGCTCTCGACTACGCTAACTGGTCATACGTAGACAGCTACGGTCGATCTTCACGTTACGAAGGTTGGGCGTTCCTTTCTCCAAACGGAATCCTCTATGACTATTATGGCGATGCTTTGAACGACGACACGGCTAAAGGCCGCGACCACGGCGCTGACGTTGCACAACAGGAAATCAACATCGTGAAAACGGCTGGTGAATTCTTCGCTGCAAAGTACTCTTTGGAAGCATCTGTTGGAATCAAAGTTGCGAAGATCGTTCATGACTACGCACAACTCGGAAAATCACGCGCTCGTACGACTGCTGATTTCGCTGATTTCAGCCAACGTCTTTACGGCCAAGATCTGAACAAGGTTCAGAAGGTTTTGCTTGAGGCAAAAGCTGGACACCGTGCTGGTCTCGAAGCTGTTATTCAGGAAGCGGCGGCTAACTGGTCGACGACTCCAGAAACAATGAAAGAGATCCTCAAAGTTTGGTACGGAAAACAGGCTCAGGAAATTCTCTAATTCTGGTTCAAAAGTGAAAGCCTCACGGCTTGAACTGCCAGCAAAGCCCTGCTTCGTGCAGGGCTTTTTTTTTGGGAAAACCCTTCCAAAACGGTTTTCAAGATTTCACCCTCGTTTCGGAGTCTTACCTCTTACTGCTTGAATTTTGACAAATCGCGTTATCTGCGACTAGATTCAGCCCTTCCACACCACATGTGCCGGAAAATCTCGGAGGTCGAATGTCGTACCCAAGTTTGATTGCAGCCCTCGTTTTTACAGGGCTCTCTGGCGCTCTCTTCATGCCGACAACGGCGTTCGGTGAAGCCGCTGCAATCACGACTTCGGCGGTAGCTTTAAAAAATGCCGAGAACCCGGCGATCGATTTGCTGCTGAATGGTCAGCCACTCGATGCGGATAAAGCCGCCGATCTTCGAAAGCAAGGCACCGATCTAAGTCTTCTCGAGCCATCGGCGAATGACGTTTGGTCGAACACCAAACTTTCTGCCATCGACACATCGCCATCAGCTTTCCCCGCAAATGCAGACGGCCTCGAGTACAAGTCGACCGTCCCGTTAAATCCTGAAGGTTGGTATCGCACTCAAGTTCAAGCGGTCGGTAGCGATGGAGTGACACGCTTTTATCGGCTGATCCTAAGTTTGAACGCACACCAAGGCTTGATGAGAGCGGCACTGCTGCGGAAGATCGGTTATCCAGTTCAATCCCCTCAGTGGTACAAACGCGCGACCGTTCGTTTCGAGACTGAAGCGCAACGCAAAACTTTCGTCAGCCAAATTTCAACGCAAGCTGGACTCGTCGATCACAAACGCTGGGTGTTGTCGGAAGACGAAAAGAAAAATGAACTCGTTCTTCAAGACGTCATGCTCGAACCATCGACGATCATCGTTCCGACGAATTGGTATATGGGCAGCATGGTTGCCACGCATTTGAAGGGCCGTCGTACGATGCGCGGGCTTCTCGTTCCGTTCTCTTTTCTGGATGTACCCGAGTCGGTCAATATGTACTCGTGGGAGCCGTCGCAGCTGATTAACGAGAACATCATCTTCATGCACAA
>JAYSST010000164.1:0-1841 GCA_043720435.1 Bdellovibrionales bacterium | reverse complement strand
GTTGTTACAATTATAGTGCCGCATCGTTTTTATCGAAAGGATGCCGGCGGAAACAAACTGGGTTTTGGTGCACCTTTGACCGCATTTTGCGCAAGTTTGATGGCGGCTGGATTTTTCGTCCACGCGGCGTAAGTTGCGACTGTAATCGGTGAGCCGGCCATAGGTGTTTTGGTCATTTCGAAACCACGGAAGCCGCGTGCGATCGGTTCGCGCAGTTTGAGTGCGTAGCCCGCGTCGGCCCACGCCAAACCTTGCAACGCTTCGAGGGCCTCGAGCTGTGCGCGACCGGCGGCTTTTGATTTCGCTGGAAGTCCGGATGGGAATAGGCCGTTCAAATCTTGTCTATTCAGAGCTTCGTCGAGCCAGAGGTCTGCAGTCTTTCGCAGCGCTGGATTTGAAAGTAGACGACCGATCCAGAACGCGGCTGCGGCCGCTTGGATACGTTGATGAGTCATGTTGGATTTTTTCTCGGCGCGGTTCCAGCGTCTCTCGCCGAACAAAGATCTTTCGCTTCTCAACGATGTTTCGAGTCTCGGCGAGAGTCGCTCCAATCGTTTTGCACGCTCTTCGAGTCTTGCTCCACGAAGTAGCAAAACCGAGCGGGCATAAAGTCCGAGAAAATGAGTCACTTCAATCGTTTTCGATTCGCCGAAGGAACCAGGTTCAGCAGTCGGCGCGGTTTTCTCAGCTGCATCGTCGGTACCCGCCGGTTTTTCGCTGTCACCCATGCGCGCAAAGGCCCACTCAAAGGCCATCACGCCACGATCTGCGATGAAACCGTTACCGAGAGCAGCGCCCGCACGAATCCAATTCCAACCTTCAATCTGGTATTCGACTAAAACTTTTTCTGGAAAGCGGCGATTGAGACCGAGCGCACCGTCACCAGGCGGAATCGCTAAAGGATTCAATTTTTTTGCGATTTTCTGAAGAAGTGGATTTTCTCGCCACAGACGCGATTCTTCGATCGTGAGGCGAGGGGTTGCGGGCGATTTTGCTGCGGCCTTCGGGACTGCGGCAACACCAACCTTTGCCTGCAAGCAAGCAACGACAACGAATACTAAGTAGGCGCCAAGAGCCGGCGTCCGTAAGACTGTGGTAACTGAGCTAGTTTTATATCGGCGAGGATTTCTCATCGTTAGAGAATGAGTTTACGCAACTCTTGCTGCGAGTACACGTAATCCGCATAGACCATGGTGTTAGTGATGTTGCGGTGTCCAAGGGCAACTTGAACAAGTCTAAGGTCTTTGGTTTTCTGATAGAGGCGAATGGCGAAAGTATGCCTCAACGCGTGAAGTTTTTTTGGCGCCGGGCGGTACCAATCCCATATCTGGCGCAGGCGATGATAGCCGATCGGAAATAAGTCTCCTGAACTAGCGGTCACGGTTTCGGAATAGGCAAACAGTCGGTCGAACAGCCAGCGATTAAGCGGAAGTTCGCGATCGTTTGAACCTTTGATTCCGCGTATGAAAACCGTTTTGTCGTAAGGATTGAGGTCGTTTTTTCGGAGAAGTAAAATTTCGGTCGCCCGAGCGCCAGTTTTTAGTCCGAGCCAAAGCAAAAGCGTATCGCGATCGTTTGATTCCGCCGAATTCTCGAGCAGAGCCTCGAGTCTGACGACTTCGGGTTCGAGCAGGTATTTATTTTTGTTGATCGCGTAGCGAATCGACTGCGCCATATATGATTCGACATCACACGGCGAATTTTCTCAATGGTCAATAGCTGAAAAATAAAAGACTCTTGCCCTACAGATTCCTAAATGACTTTCCTAAAGGCGGTAGCGACCTTCGCCCCAGACGCCCTCTTTGAAAATCACACTGTGAAGTAGGAATTCAACGTCATCA
>JAYSST010000163.1:0-4459 GCA_043720435.1 Bdellovibrionales bacterium | reverse complement strand
AAGAACTGATCGCGTCTTGTTCTGCCCATGCATCGGTACATCCGACGGAACTCTCGCTCCTCGTCCATACGTTTCTCAAAATCAATGGCGCGACGATTCAAAACAGCGCCAGATTCGTTGATGCCTTCGGCTCTGATCGGCAGCTAAGCCCGTTGCAACTTGCCGCTCGTCTCGAACCTTGTGGCGTCACAGTTCGAGCGTACCGAAAAACCCAGAAAGACCTTCACGATATCAAGGGATACCCGATTATTAACCTCGACGGGCGATATCTCATTCATCTCGAAGCGACCGGGGTAACCCATCTCGTATTCGATCCCGCGACTGGCATTCGCCGCATTACAAAACACGAGTTAGCCGACCAATGGGATGGAGGAACTCTTGAAATTCAGGAAGTCCTTCCCGTTTCTGCCGAAACGACAACGAAGCCTAAACCTGGGGCTCTCGTACTTGGCGAACTTTTCAAGCGAAAGCGGATGCTGTCTCACTTTGTGTGTCTTTGGTTTCTTTCAGCGCTCGTGGACATCTTCATTCCGGTATTCACTCAAAATACCGTCAACGCTCTCGACTTGATAAGCGGTACCGCCGTCGTGTGGCGACTGGGTGCCGTGCTTACATTGCTCGCCATCGGTAATTTAGTTCTCTCGTTTCTTTGCCAAAATCTCTATGCCGAATTCGGCAACAATCTTGAAGTAAGTCTTGGTACAAAAATCTTCAAGCAGATCCTCGAGCTCGATTTAAAAGACCACAGTCGGCATGACATAGGTTTTTTTACGGCTCGTCTCAATCGCGCTGCGAGCCTTTCATCAACGGTCCTCTTTCAATTGACCGTCGCTGCAGCCGAAATCCCAACTTTCCTGACCTATGTGCTGGTGATTGCACTCGTCGACATTCGCTGCGGCCTCGTCGCCCTTCTCTTGGTGCCCGTTGTCGGCGTCTCTGCAGTTGTTTCTAACCGCTTGATAGCGCGGGCTACTTCGTTGCGACTCAAAATAGCGGCTTCGTCTTCAAACCAAATTCAAGAAGGCATCGCGAACCTCGATGTCATCAAGTGCTTTCAGGCCGAAGAACGACTCATCGAGCGGTATAAAAATTCATGGCGCGAATATTTGCCAGCCGCGATACGAACTCAGCAGCACCAGCGTCTGCTTCAGGCGGTCCAATCTAACCTTGCGGTTTGGATCGCACTGATCGGATGCGCAATGACCGGCGCACGACTCGTCGAAGGAACTTTGAAAGGCGGCGATGTCATACTTTTGATTTACGGATTTTCTGGTCTCATTTATCCTATCAATCAAATTTTCAATTTCCTTGGAAGCATGCAGACGCTCGCGGCGTTTAACATTAGTATCGCCGAAATTCAGGCATCGAATCCGCGTCCAGCTTTCAGACCTCAAGCGACGCCCGCACCGAGCTCACTTGTTCCAGCAGTTGCGATGGAGAATGTCAGCTTCTGCTATGAGGGTTCCCGCGATTTCAGTATCGAGAATCTTACATTGAAAATCGCATATGGTGAGTGGCTCGCGATCGTCGGAGCGAGCGGTTCTGGAAAATCGACGTTTGCCGATCTTGCTTCTGGCTTGCTGACACCTCAAACCGGCACAATCCAAATACTCGGCAAGCAGATTGACGGCGGCGACCGTGCAGCCGCATTTCGCGCCATTCGCCGCGTGGATCAAGCGAGCGAACTTTTTTCGGGAACCATCGAGAGAAATGTCGCCGTCTTCGACGATGCTCCCGATCTCGCACGCGTGGCGGCTTGTTTGAACGTCTGTGAGCTTTCTGCTGTTGTCGCTGATCGGTCGAACGGTGTCGCAACCGATATCGGTGAACTTGGTAAAAAACTTTCTGGCGGAGAAAAACAGCGCCTCGCGTTCGCACGTTCACTCTACTCACCAGCGCCCATTTATATACTCGACGAGGTTAGCGCCCACCTTGATCCACACACCGAGGCGGTGATGTTCTCGAACTTGAAGAAGCAGCTCGGCGACGAGACGGTCATCTCGATCACACATCGCGAAAATCTTTTGCACGTGTTTGACCGAATCATATTTTTTAACAACGGACGCATCGCCGATCAGGGTTCACATGCGGATCTAAAAGAACGCAATCCTGCGTACACGGCACTTTTCAAGGCGCACCAAGAATCGAGGGCAGCGTGAAGGAGGCCCTTTGGTTGTTCGCTCGGCTTAAACCATTCACGATCGATCTCGCACTCATTGCATCGCTGTCAGTGATTGCTGCCGGACTTGGACTCGCGATGCCGATGTTCTTACAAAACATGCTGGATCCGATGTTCACCGTAAGCGTCCAAAAGGCGCTTCTATATGGATTCGCCGTGGCATCGGCAGCAATCGCTTTAAAAACAATAGCCGAAGTCGCTATCGGCGGATTAGCGGCGAGAGTTGTCAATTATCTCGAGGCCGACCTCGCGGTCGCGACGTTTTCGACAATTGTGCGCCGCTCGGTCGAAGCCGTCAAAGAAGAGCAATCAAAACAGCTTTACTCGGCTCAAAGTGAAATCACTGTGCTTGCTGATTTCGTCAAAGAGTTCGTTATCGACGGGGGACTGTTCGCCGTCCGCTTCGCCTTTTCCATTGCTATTTTCATGGTCCTGCTTCCGCAGCTGGCGTTCGCACTCGCATTATACACCTTGTTCGTCTTCGTGGTTTCGTACGTTTTCGATCAACGCCTTCACAGTTCGTCACAAAATTCTTACCAGGAAAGCGACCACCTGAAACGCACGACATTTGAAATGCTAAAAAACTTCCGAACGGTAAAACAGTTCGCAGCTGAAACTTCGGCTCGTTGGCAACGCGAAAGCGCGTTCATCAAATTGACTAAGGGACGCCGAAAGTTCACATTTGATTTGTCGTTGTCTTTCCTTATGACTCAAGGTGCTTCGTTGGCCCTTCGAGTCGCCAGCATTCTTCTGATACTCTTCTCGTATCTCGACGGAAAGACGAATCTCGGTCAGGCCATGGCGCTGGTGTTTCTCGCGACTCAAATCGTTGAACCCCTCTTCGAGTTTATCCAAAATATCAGACGTGCCACGCAGATTCGGCCGGTCGCGCGAGTTCTTATGAACATCTTGGAATTGCCGACCGAGTCTTTTCCGTTAGCATCGGCTGCAGTTGAAGAGCTCGTTGAACTTTCCTTCGAAGGCGTCAAATATCGTTTCTTTGAGGGCGAATCCAAAAGATCCGCGCTTGAAACGGCAAACTTTGCTTTCAAACAAGGTGAAATTACCGCGATCGTCGGCGAAACTGGAGCCGGCAAATCTACAGTCGCAAAACTACTCTGTGGATTGATTGAGCCCACGGAAGGCAAGATTGTCGGAACCACGCCAGATGCACGCAAAATTTCGCGACGGCGAGAACATTGCGCGCTTGTACCCCAATCCCCGATGCTTTTTGCCGCCAGCATCTCTGAAAACATCGCAATGTTTGACCCCTCAGTTTCAGCAGCCGCCATTCGCGACGCTTGCCAAGCTGCATCGGTCTGGGAATTCATCGCAACACTACCCGATGGATCGCACGAAGCGGTGGCTGCAGATGGTCGCAATTTTTCGGGTGGTCAACTGCAGCGAGTAAATCTGGCCCGCGCCTTCAACCGTTCTGCGCCGATGCTGGTTCTCGACGAACCGACATCCGCATTGGATCCAGCGACCGCGGCCAGATTTTTTACAGAGCTTCAGCGAATCAAAGCCGGGCGAATCATCGTGATGGTCACTCACGATATGAACCTCGCCAAATCTGCGGATCGTATTCTGGTGTTAAATAAAGGATGCGTCGTCGAGTTTGATGAGCCGCAGCGGCTTATGGGTCAATATGGATTCTTCTACAAACTATGGCGGAAGCATGAAGCGGCTGCTTAACCCTAAACGGATTTATTGCTTGTTGCTTGTAGTGCTACTGACGCAAACTTCGTCCGCTGCAGAATCGTCAGCGCGTGCTAAAGAAGCACTTACTTTAAGATCTGCACTCGCGTGTCACTACGAACTTTTTCGAAATTTAAACCGCAGTGAATTTGCAAATGCCACGGCCGATCTCGAACGCGCGCGAGCAAAGTTCAGACCTGAACTCGGAATGACTCTTTCAAACGTCAAGGATTACGGCGACAGGACGAGTGATCCTGCGCGTGGTGATGCTTCGATCTCGCTCAACCAAACAATCTTCAGTGCCACGGGCAGCGAACAACAAAGCGCCGGTGAACGAGGAATCAGAACGGCTGACCTGTCGCTGAAATCCCGATTTATAGAGTCGACCGCATTTTTACTAGACAGAATTGACGACTACCTCTCGCTGACAGTGGATCTCGAATTGGAAATCGAACGCCGCGAGACTCTTTCTACGTTACGTACGTTCATGGAGACCGCAGTCAAAATTAAACAGACAAGATCAATCGATGGACTGATGGTTCGATCCGAGCTGAATCAATCGAACCAGAACATCGAACTTCT
>JAYSST010000162.1:0-4463 GCA_043720435.1 Bdellovibrionales bacterium | reverse complement strand
GCACGGCGGGTGCCATAACACTTCAGACACTCAGATTTGATGTCCGGCTACGCGGTATCGTTTTCCATCAACTGCTGGACCTCCGATTTGCCACAATGTCTTGAACTGCCGGGGCATCGAGCCTCGTGCGCGCTTTCTGTGCGGTCTTAATGAAGCCTACAGTAGCGAGACGATTCTAAATTCGGGACAGGCATTTGCACAACCTTCGTAAGCTCCCGCTTAACGCACATTTCGAAAAGGACGTCGGTCATGCAGATTTACGAAAGTCTCGAAAAGGATCATCTTAAAATTAAATCGTTGATTAGCGAGCTTATCGAAGTTGGTGAGGGCGGAGAAATACGTCGCGTGAAGCTATTGATCGGAGAAATTCGTGATGAACTCATTCCGCATTCACGTGCCGAAGAAGCGATCTTCTATAATGTTCTTGGTTCTATCGAACAGAACAGTGCGCAGCCGCTGGTTCTGCATCACGGATATCGCGAGCACATAGAGGCCGAAGGAATTCTTCGCGCATTACACGCCAAAGAACTTATCGATCCAGAATGGAAGCTACTCGCGCGGAAATTTCAAAAGGCAATCGAGGGGCATATCCGAGAAGAAGAGAACGAGATCTTTGCGACAGCGCGGTCGTTGCTGAGTGAACTCGACGCCGAAATGATGGCGAGAGCTTTCGAAGAATTAAAACCACAGGTTCAAAAAGAAGGCTGGGTTAAAAATACGCTCGACCTTGTCGTGAGCTTGATGCCGCCGAAATACGCGGCCACACTGCGGTCCATAGCGCTACGAACTGAACCAGTGCGGCACCCCACACTCTGAGCATTGTTCACCCATATGTAGACCCTAGACCTCCCACGTGCCTTGCCGGGCGGTTCACACGGGGCGTTCTTCCTGAATCCCCATACTGACGAGGTAGCTTTACACGATGCTTTCTGCGGTCGCGCGTATGAGCGCAAGCCGCGCGGTTCCTCGATGGCACCACGCTTGCTCTACTAATAGGTGTGGGCCAAGTCGAGGGACTGCAGCCAAAGTGAACGAGGGAAATTATGAAAAATTATTTTAAAACATCAGACGTACAACCAAGAGGATCAGACTTCCTACTTTGCGCAGAGATGATGTCTCGAATTGATGATCTTGCACCATCCGATGCCAGCATCTGTGCACGAATCAGTCGACTGGCCGACGGAACGTATCACACATTTATCCCCGTCCGCGCCGCAGACAAAATGTTTGCTAACGGACAGTTTTTTGCTGAAGCAAAAACACAGTCTTTAGTTTCTTCGCTGAAAGAGGCGCAACACCAGATCTTAAGAAAGTTGCGCGAATGGAAAGCTGAACGTTATTACTAATTTCGAATTCCACCGAGGGGCAGTTATGAATATTAAATTCTGGAGTCACAAAAACGGATTTCGATCACCAACCGAACAACAACTTGTGCGTTGGGAAACGGATGGAGGAAACTATCGCGAATGCGAGGATGCGGTTCTTTGCGACGGACGACTCTACAGCTGTCAGGCAGCACTCATGCGTGCGCGTGTGCAGGCGAAGATGAAAAAAGTTGTCGTATTTTTCCAGAACCGAATAGATTCTCGCTTTGATTTTCGACGTCAGGCTTCTCAGTTCTGATTGAAAATAAAAACTTTCGCGACCCGAACAAAACACCGTCTACCAACGGAATTTTTTTCGGGTTTTTTCGTCCAGACGCCAGCGCAAAACGGAGACATGATGAAGGTAAAGCAGAGTATGTACCAAGCAGGACCGATCGTCTTTACGCTGATCGCATTATCAGCTCTCGCCACCTTTGATGCTTTCGCGAAACCGCGAACTAAGGCAGACAATTCCGAAATCAACCGACGCGACGAGAGAACGAATGAGCCCACGGCAGACGATCAGTCGATCGAGCAAAACGCCTCTGAAACGGCCCGTAAGATTCGAGCCGAACTCACCAGTGATGACAAGCTTTCGACTTACGCGAAAAATGTGAAGGTCATTGTTATTCAACATCTCGTTACTCTCAAAGGTCCGGTTACCAGCGATGCCGAAAAAATCGCCATCGTTCGAACCGCAAGCAAGGTTGCGCCCGAATACAAAATTGAGAATCAGCTGCAAGTCGTCCGTTAACGTCATTGAGGAGAAAACAAAATGGAACCTACAATCACAGCGCCCGTCCTGGGAACTGACCGTAAATTCAATCAAGGCTTTGGCAAAGACAGTCAAAACATCTCAGTCTTCGGAATCTTTCGGAGCCGAGAATCGACAGAGAATGCAGTCGACCAATTAAAACTCGCAGGTTTTCGAAACTCTGATATTTCGGTCCTCATGCCCGACAAAGACACCTCAAAAGAATTTGCGCACGAGAAACACACGAAAGCACCAGAGGGTGCGACGACCGGCGGAAGCGCGGGCATGGTGCTCGGTGGAACGCTTGGTTGGTTGGCAGGTATTGGCGCATTGGCAATCCCTGGCGTTGGACCGCTCGTTGCTGCAGGTCCGATCATGGCAGCGCTCGCGGGTGCCGGAATCGGTGGCGCCGTTGGCGGAGTCAGCGGAGCGCTGATTGGCTTCGGTATCCCGGAATTCGAAGCAAAACGATACGAGGGTTCGGTCAAAGAGGGCGGCATTCTGATGTCTGTTCACTGCGACACTCCCGACTGGGTTGATCGTGCGGAAGCACTACTAAAAGCTTGCGGTGCAGACGACATCGCAGCAAGCGCTGAAGCAAAATTTTGATTGAGAGTGAAACCAAAAGAAAAGAGGGAATTCTTGCGAATTCCCTCTTTTCTTTTTTGGACTGTAACGTTTTAAACGGTACGAGTACGACCGCCAATAACTGCGCGATAGATTGCAAGCACAATGACTGCCCCGAGAACCGCGGCAATGAAGCCCGGCGCCTGGTCTTGAGCATACCAACCTGCAGACAAACCGATCCAGTGAGCGAGCATGGAACCCACAACACCAAGGACCATAGTCACGATCACGCCACCTGGATCTTTTCCTGGCATAATCATCTTTGCTACTGCACCTACAATCAAACCGATAACTAGAGCCCAAATCATACGATCCTCCTTAAAATTTCGTTAACTCGCCTACTTGCTTCACTTTCAAATTGAGAACGGAAATGAAACGCTGACAATCCACGCTTCGTTCTTCGGCTTCACACTCGAGAAGCTCTGCCCTGCACTATAGCTCCCAACTGCCTCAAGCGTTGTCTTGTTGTACTGAACATTCTGGTACTCGAGGTTGATGCTCAACATGAGGTAGCGTCCTCCGACTCCCAGTCGATATCCCGTCGGCTCTTCTAACTTCACATCAAGACTTGGGCTACCGCTTGCTTTTGGATCTAAGAATCCGCCAGCTACGTAATTACCCCATACTCGAATGCCGAATAACGGTGTCTGCACGCCAACCAGTGGTCCCCAGTTGAACTGCTGAGCGTCGGCACTGTAACTTACCGACGAGTCTTTAAACGTCGTCATCGAATAACGAGCGTCCAGACCAACGAAGAAAATGTCGGCAACATGCAGTCCGACTCGTCCCATCAGTCCGAGTCCATTTGACTCTCCCGTGGAATTCCTGAACGGGGACGGCCAATCGGTTGTAGTTTTACCCATCTCATAGGAGACGCCTGGCTCTAAGAACAAGCCCACATCAGACGGTTCTGATTGCGCTCGTACGGTATTCCCAATCGTAAAAGTCCCGATCGCTATGAATAGCGCGGTTATGTTGAGTAAAAGAGTCTTTTTCATTTTCGTTGCTCCTGAGAATGCTTCTGGTTGTGGGTGTCTATTGCTCAGTCGACCTTCTTTTGAACGTCGTCTGCTTTATCGTTAATTTCGTCTTTTGCGTTTCGAGCTTTGTTCATCGCCTTCTTGCCGACACACTCGAGCTTTCCGTTGACCATTTCGCACGCTTTGTCTTTCACGTTGCGATACCCCTTCTTAACGTTCTTTCCTGCATCTTCCGCGCCCTCCTGAACCTTTTCACCAGCCGTAGTTTCTGCCTGAGCAGCTATGGAAACCATGCCCGTAGAGATTGCGAATGCACCAATTGCGAGAAATTTTGCGAACTTTTTCATCTGTGATCCTTTGTGAACGGCCGAAGCCATTGTTGTTGTGCTTACTGTCTGAAAAATTATTCTATTTGTTTGTCGTGAAAAAGCCGACTCACAGCGGAGTCGGCTTGAATGTTTCGCTGCTGCTTGAAAATACTTAGATCCGCGGCGTCGTGCCGCGACGTCCACCGACGAGACCAATAACGAACGAAACCGCTGCGAGAACTAAAAAGACAAATAGTAGAGTACGACCGATTTCCATCGATACTCCGGCAAACCCAGTCGCGCCAAACAGAATTGCGACCAAAGCGATAACGAAAAATCCTAGTGCTGCTCTCAACATAATTTCCTCCTCAAGGACGTTAATAAAAAACTCTTCAACTAGACCAACACATCAGTTGCAATCACGAGGCCT
>JAYSST010000161.1:0-12116 GCA_043720435.1 Bdellovibrionales bacterium | reverse complement strand
ACAGCACTACATCCCAACCTTCGTTTGCAAAGCGCACCGCGGTCGCAGCTCCGATGCCGGAGCCTGCGCCCGTGATCACAGCGACGGGGATTTTTAATACTGGGGAAGAGGATTCCGAACCCATAAATTAGAAATCGTAGCCGCGAACAGTTTTGCGACCGTTGTCTTTGCAGCGACCACATGCAGTCGCGATCATCTCGTGCATTTTTGCGCTCAATGCATCAACGACATCGCTCGATACGTTGCAGCCCTGTTTGCGAATCGCGTCTTTCATCTTGCTTGCGATGACCAAAACTTCGCCCGACTTCTTTGCTTTTTTCTTTGCCATTAAATCCTCCGTTGCACCAATTTGATGGCGTGGCGGGGTAGGCTGTCAAGAAGGTACCCGGTTCCTTAAGCGACTTTTTGTGGACGCATGCCGAGGGCAGAACGCCACACTTCAGCCTCGACGAATATCTTTAAAAGATCGAGATCGAGCTTGCCGCTGCGACCTTCCATATAAAGAATGTCGATGGCACGTTCGGGTTGAACCGCTGGCTTGTAGGGGCGATCCATTGAAGTCAGAGCATCGTAGATGTCGGCAATTGTCATTAGTTTGGACTGAAGCGGAATGTGCTCGGTGACAAGCCCACGAGGATAGCCAGAGCCATCCATTTTTTCGTGGTGCGAGTAAGCGATATCCGGAACACTACCCAAATCTTCCGTCCAGGCGATTTGACGCAAGAAGTGATAGGTGTGTGTCACGTGACTTTCAATTTCACGACGTTCGCTCTCGGTCAGGGTTCCTTTCGGAAGCGACAGCTTCACGATTTCATCGGGAGTCAGTATTGCTTGCTCGATTTCGAGCGAAGTTTTGTTGATCCAGGTGATGAGGCTTAAGATATCGAAATCGCCAGCGATAACTTGTGGCTGGTTCGCTTTCACGATTGAAAGTCGCACCTGCTGCAGTTGTTTTGCAAAGTCGTCGATACCGTTTGCGACTTTTAATGCGTATTCGCGAGGAGAACCCGGCAGCGATTTTCCGTTTTGAATAAGCTCTAGCAATTCTTCAGTCGAGTTCTTCCAGAGATGCATTTCTTGTTTCGCACGAACTGTTTCAAGGCGATTGAGAATCGTTTCCATCTCGTGCGGGTAGAGTTTCAACTGTTTCGCCAAAACGGATTCACGAACTCCGATTTTCCCGAAGTCGTGCAGAAGTGCCGCGTATCGAAGTTCACGCACTTGGCTATCGCTAAACTGAATGTCCTTGAATGGTCCTGCTTCGACTTGATGTACCGCCCGAGCAAACTCGACGGTGAAAACCGCAACGCGGTCGCTGTGACCACTTGTCGAGGGATCTCGCGACTCAATCGCTGTGACCGAAGCTCGAATAAAACTCTCAAAAAGGTTTTCAATGTCTTCAGTCAGTTTTGCATTTTCGATGGCGACCGAGGCCTGCGATGCAAACGCAAACATCAGCTCTTCATCTTCGTCCGAGAAGGGAATTACATCGCCACGCTCAACAGAAATATTTTTGTCGAGGTCACCGTTGCTGCCGGGCTTCAATTTATTAATAATCTGAAGCACACCGCGAATTTTAGAACTAGAACTGGTCATCGGAACAGCAAGCATCGAGATTGTATTGTAGCCGGTCTCTAAATCTACTTCTTCGTTAAAAATCAAACCTGAGTCTTTAGGTAAGTGGTAGCAATCTTCGATTCGCACAGCTTTACCTTCGATAGCGACATATCCCGCGATCGATGTCTTTTCGAGCTCAAGAATTTTGTTCTGGTAAGTTTTGCCTGAACGCCTGTTCGTCGATCGATGAAAACGCAGTACGGGAATGTACTTCGCCTGCGTATTTGCGACCGAATCGATCTTGATGTTTTCGGTCAAGAAAATACTTGCGGCATCTGCGCCTGTCGCTTCGAGCGCGCGTTCGATGATGATATCGAGGATTCGATTGATGTCTTTTTCGCGAGTGAGCGAAATTCCAGTGTCGACAAGCGAGCGATAACGTTGAAGACGTGCGCTTTCAATCGACGCGATAGTGGCGTCAGTTTGTACTGCGACAGATTTAATCGGAGCCGCAGCTTTCAGCGCATTTTTTGGACGAGTCTTCATCAATGGACATATCGTCCTGATCCGATGATAGCGTTAGTCTAGTTCGACCGATTCGCGCCTCAAGGTTTTGCATGAAGATGAGACAGGTCGAGATGATTCAGGGGATTCAGGACCCAGCCGGTGAACTCGGGCTTCGCCAGCATCGAGAAATGAATGCGTCCGAGCGGAATAACTTCATTTCTATCGACCAGGATTTTCACGACTTCGGTACAGGCTTGTTTGCGTGCACTTTCTGTCTTTGAGACACGCAGTGCCCCGACAGCTTTTTCGTACTCGGGAAGATCTAATCTAATGAAATTTTCTGGATCGCCTTTCGTAAAAATCTCGACGGCGGCCAAACAGGTCGATCGGTCAAGTCCCACCCCTTTTCTAAAAAGATCGGGAGGTGCATCACGCAAAAGACCTAGATAAGTAGTCTGTTCGACCGGTTTCAGTTCTATGTTGAGTCCGAGATTTTTCTTCCACTGCGCCTGCATCCACTCCATACCTTTTTGTATGTCGTCGCCGCCAAGTTTTGAAAAGGCGAGCGTCCAGCGTTTGGTTTTCAACTCGGCCGGCACTTTAAGCCAAGCCTCTTTTGCACGCCCAGCATCGAACGCCACGCAAGGGACTGCCTCCATCCACGCCGGATCAATGCCCGGGCACCCCGGGATACCTAAGGCCGAATAAATCACTTTCAACTCTTCGTAATTAAGTGCGAGGGCGAGCGCTTTTCGGAATTCAGGTTCGGCGCGAAACGGTGGACCGAAGGCTAAATAGTCAAAGCGTGCGACCGGTATTTGGAAAAGTTCCGGAGAATCTCTCCAGGCTTTTAAATAGTGAGCTGGAAGGCGGCGGAGTAATGAAAGCGTGCCTTCGCGGTAGAGATTGAACGCAGTTTCGTCATCGTCGATCGTCAAAACTTCGACCGGTGGACGAGGAGCCTTCGTTTTCCGAATAGTTTCATAGCTAGAGTTCGTTTCGAGGCGAACGCGATTTCCCGTTTTCCAGTCGACGATTCGGTAGGGGCCCGAGAATGGTGCCTTTGCCGCGTTTTCGCGGTCGTACTTGAACCCCGCTCTGGTAGCTACAAGCGCCGGATGTGCCAAGCGATCGATAAACTCGCGATCGTCTTGTTCAAGTGTAACTTCAAGAATACGCTCTGAGACGGCCCGTGCACCAAGTGTTTCAGGGGCAGAGGATCCCATATATATGGCTGTTGCATTTTTTACGGTACTCAAAATCGTAACACCGAAGCCCTTTGTCGACGGCGCTAGAATCCGCTGCCATGATTCGACGAACTCAGCTGCTGTTATCGGTTTACCATCGCTCCATTTTGCTTTCTTCAATTCACAGCGAAGTTTGGTATGAGCTTTTATCCAGACACACGACTTCGCAATCTCGGGCTTTGCAATTCCTTTGGCATCGACGAAGTACAAGCCCCTGAGGACGTTCACCAGGAAGTAATTCGACTCGGATGAGGAAATGCGAACCGGGTCGGCTCCGTTCGGCTCTACGCTCAAGCTAAAGCGAAATACAGACTTGCCTTCCACCGGTGCTGACCAGCTGGAACTAGCAACAAGACTAAGGGCAAGAGCGACGGCGATTCTATTCATGCGATGACCCATCTCACAATGAGACGGTCCTAGGCAAGAGCACAAGATTCCAAACCATTATCTCGAAATAAGGCAGAAGATCAGTCACACTAGATCTATGATTAATCGCAGTTTCTTCTCTCGTACGCGCATGCGTCCCGTTGGAGCGGTCGCGATGACGGTCCTAGCCGTCGCAGCTTTGTTCCAGAATTGCGGGACTTACGCACCCAACACCAATCCGCTTTATGCACAAAACAGTGCCTCTTCGTGCATTGGCCCGACTTGTGTGAAGGACATCAACTATCTCAGCCTTTACATCGGCAACGCGGATCCAATTTTGATTACTCGCACCGTTGAACGATCCGTCGATCTCGGCGGTTACTGCGATCCCGCAGGTTATCCAGACTCGAAAATTTACGCCGAGCTTAAAAGCGGCGCCACGTCTGTCATCCCACCATTCCAAACGACTTCGAAGTGCGACTCAAACGGTCGGTTTCGCGTGTTGCTGGATTTACCCGCGACCTACAATTACAACCTCGCGTATTCGATCATTCTCACCTTCCGAGCCGTCGATTCGAACGGCAACGAATACGATCACCCCACGGGCGTTAATCGTCGCGAGGTAACTCTTCTGACGGCGCCGTAGGTTCAGGCTGAACAGTCGGAGCTGTCTCGACGGGCGGTGGACCCGCTTCCTTAGTTTCGCCTTCTTCGTCACCTGAAGTCTCAACTGGTGCCGGTGGAGGCGGTTTGTTTCTTTTAACAACGGGCGCGACAACAGCTGCTGAGACCGGCACCGCCGATGGTGGCATCGACACTGCCGGCGTGTTCACTGGCAAAGGTCGAACGGGTTCTACGGACTTGGCGATCTTTGCACCTGCGCCGAGTACCATCTGCTCAAGAACCTCGTCAGCGCTACGTATGCGCTCATCGCGCTCGAGCAAAATCTGATCGATCGGGAACGTTCTGAAAAATGACGCCTGAAGGTTTTTTGGCAAAACGGCAAGTTCAGGTTGGTCGCGAAGGGTACTGGCTCCAGCGCGAACGGTTTGTACGAGAGCAATGTTTTGCGCGGGCTCGAGTAAAAACTTAACGAATTTTCTTGTCCGCTCGAGATCGCCTTCGCTGAGTGCCGCGACTGTCAAAATCCACATCGGATAGTGGACCATGATGCCGATCTGCAGAGGTTCAAAGGTCATACCGGCTTCTTTTAGCGGACTAAATGCAAGACTCGCGTGGGACACGATTAAAGGCCCGAGCGGAGCTTCACCGAAGGCACCGAGACCTTTCTTCATACGACCTTCCAGACCGTCTAAATCTCCAAGCATAGGCAGGAGTTTTGTCGCGAAGGCATTCGGTTGAATGTTTGCTTCTTCAAGACCAATCAAAGGTGAGGGCCAAAACGCGGCTTGCGGTTTTAATTTTTCAAATTCTTTCTTCGTCGCGTTTCCGAGTAAACCCCAAAGGAGTGGGGCGGTATCCATCAGATTTCGATCGTTCGGAAGCTTCCGGAAGTCTGGGGCGATAGAAATGGGAAATTTAACGCGATTGTCATAGAGGCTCGCAAGTTTACGTTCGGCACGCAGCGCGCTGACTTGGTAGTGAAATACAATCGCGGCGTCGTATTGACCGGGTGCAGACTTCAGTGCTCTGCGAAGAAGTGAAGCTGGAAACGTTTCAATCGAAACTTCGACTTCAATTTTCTCTCTTCGTTGAAACTCGAGCAGCAAGTCTGGGCTGAAAATTCCTGGAGGTGCCAGAATTCGTAGCTTGGCTTCGGATTCGAGTCGACCCTCTTCAGCCTTACGATCGCGAATAAGCTTGAAGCCCCAAACGGCTCCGACAGTAAACGAAAAAACGATGAGGCCCACGAAGGGCCACGAGAGCTTACGACGCATACCTGATTATTGTCGTAAGCCCGTGATTAGCGCAACTCGGTCGGATCGTAAGCGACCTGAATTTGTGACCCAGCCGACGGAACCGAGGTTCCATGAAACGAGATGCTATTATTGGTCGCGTTGTACGTATAACCGTTTGCATCACTAACGGGCACTTGGACGCCACCGACGAAGACTTTGAGAGTTCCGTCGCGCGGCGTGCGATCGAGATAAAACTGGGT
The DNA here is from genome assembly GCA_043720435.1 of Bdellovibrionales bacterium. GTDB lineage: Bacteria > Bdellovibrionota > Bdellovibrionia > Bdellovibrionales > JAMPXM01. The sequence goes on along the minus strand of JAYSST010000161.1, from coordinate 6,320 downwards.
ACTGAGTTCGATAATTTTGTTCGATATCGACGAAAGTGTGGTTCCGAAATCGGCACACAAACTCCCTAAAATACCGGCTGTCATACTTGCGAGTGCATTTTGTCGGCGAGCAATTTTACGTCCGCCGCCGCCGAGAGCAACACGGCAATCTTCATCGAGAATTGCGATGGAGTTCACGTTAAATCGCTTGTTCGTTGGTGTCGAAGCTGTAAGCCCGTCGAGAAAACTGACGTAGCTTGAAAGCGTAAAGAGTGCGGGATCATCATACAGGTTTTCTTTGTTCGTAACGCCGTTCCATGAAAAGTCATCTTCGTCGCTAAGCATAATGACCGCGAGGTAAGCGTCAGCGCGAGGAAAACCTAAACTTCGATTGGTCTGGTGAACGAGCGCCGAACGCATCGACGAGAATGTGCGTTCATCGCCCGAGCCGCCAGTTCCTCGAACGATATTCGCAATGAATGCCTTCTCGAGATCCGGTGTATCCTTCTTGAGAATTTTCGGTGCGGTTACGGTCACGTTGTTTGCGTCTTGGTAAGTGCCGTTTCGATAGATGGCCATATTAAGGCTTGGATCGAAATCATCTTTGTAGGCGTCTGAAGCCGTGACTGCCATTTGAAAGTCGAATCCATTTTGTTGGAATTTCTCGATAAAGCGGCTGAAATTTGCAGCCAGTGCTTGCTGACTTGTTGCCATAGAGCCCGAGTTATCAATCACCCATAGAACGTCAATCTTGCCGTTCACTTCTGCGCTGCTCTGATTGAAAGTCGCCGACTCAGCTAGGAGATCGAAGCTCATATCGCGAGAACCGCAACCGATGGTTGAAAGAAGGACGCTGAAAACAGCGACTCGAGTGATTGTGGTTGAAAACGTGTGGGTGAACATAGTCACTCCTCCTGGGTAGCGGATCGCGTAGCTTTGACTTACATATTCTTTTCGGACCGACCCAGACCTACGTAGAGTAGTATCCCCGAAGGATCGATTCGAGACTCACAGTTGAGAGAAGGGGCAAGCACTTGATCCGATGAGTGATTTGCTAGGGGCGCCCCATAGCGGTGCGAGAAATGTGTCGTCGACTTCGACAGTTTCAAAAACATTTCGCAACGGTTCGGAACACCGCTTCACGACCAAAGGCCGGAGTGTTGTCAGAGATGTCTAACTGTTATTCGGTGCCATTTGTTTCGAGATAATCACTAAGTGACTGAGCCCGAAGGAGCACAAGCGTCGCCGACCAAGCAGGTCTCAATCGTTACGTGCTGTGGAAGAACGGCATGGCGCCCAGCGATGTCTCGAATCGATGCTTTGAGCTGCTCGATTTTCTGATGATCGTTGAGAGAATGCACGTGAACACGCAATGACAAAACGTTTTGGACGCCGTCCAAAGACCATACTCGAATTGAATCTGCTGAGGCGATTCCTTCAAGCCCCAACACTTCATTCAAAAAAACAGGCCCGCGAAACGCACTAGGACGACCTTGAAGTAAAAGAAACAAGGTCTCTTTCAAGTGTTTCATAACGTTCCACAAAATGAAGACGGATAAACCAATAGCGAGGAGTGGGTCGATCCATGTCCATCCAGTGAAGTGCATGACGATTGCGCCGACGAGCACAATAATCCAGCCGACAAGGTCTTCAAGCAAATGCCAAGTCAGCATCTTTTCGCTCTGACTTTTGCCACGTTTCAATGCCATCGCGCCGACGCCGTTCACGACAATTCCAAGAATAGCAAGACCCGCCATTCCGAGTGTCACGGGATTTCTTGGTTCGGAAAATCTGACGATGGCTGCGATCGCAATTCCGATGGCTCCTGCCGAAATTACGAGTCCTGAAAACAAGGCGGCCGCGAGCGAGAATCGCCGATAACCAAAATTGAACGAGGGATCGCTTTCCTTTTTTGAAAGACGTTCGAGCCCCCACGCAAAACCGATCGAAAGCGCATCGCCCAAATCGTGGACGGCATCGGCCGTGATGGCGAGGCTGTTCGTCAAAATCCCGCCGACGATTTCGATGACCGCAAAAATCAAATTCGAGAAAAAGGCGATAGCGAAGGCTCTATCGGACGAATCGGCGGGGAGGTGATGATGGTGCGCATCGTGATGCCCAGGACCGTGGTTATGAACATGACCTTCATGGCCGCAGTGCTGCTTACTTTTTTCAAGCTCGTCAGTAGTTTTCACAACCAGACGATAGCGAGCTGTGCATCTTCAGACAAGTAACGGATAAGTAAACCCATGGGGCTGAGGGGCTTTTTAAGAGGGATCGGGCGTTGTTGCGCTCTGGGGGTAATTCTAACGTGCTTAATAGCATGTTTGATTAGTTGGCCAGTGCCGTCGGCGGCTTGGGCTCCGGCTCCGACTTGCGTCAGACTGTTTGAAGGTAGCGGCCCCACGTTTCGTTTTGAACTTCCAGGCATTCAGCGGGATCCAACGGCCGCGAAGCTAAAAACTTTAAAAATCGCGCATTACAGTCTCTATCAATTCGATTTCTTTCCTAATGCGAATGCTCGGCCCGACCTTCAGAATAGGAACGTGGCTGTTCAGGCGATTTTATTTGAAAAGCCTGACATCTTGACGCTTTCGGAAGTGATGAATCAAGCGACTCTTCTAGAACTCGCGCGGCGTTTGGGCGGTATCTACGAGCCCTTTATGGTTGAGGGCAATGATTCGTCTTCGGTCGCGGTGCTAATTCGAAAGTCGCTACCGGTGATCGTAGAAATAGAGAGTCATCGTGCTCTAAAACACAAGTATTTGGGCGAATGGGTTCCTCTCTACAACCGCGACTTGCTGATTGTGCACTTAACATTGCCCGGTGCGACCCGCCCCCTCCTCACACTCGGGACGAGCCATTTTAAAGCCCGGAAAAATAATTTTAAATCAGACCCCGGCTTCGCTATTAAACGGGCGGCTCAGGAACAAAGTGCCGTCGCGATTTTGGACGTCACGGGGAGTATTAAATCGTCGCGCGCTCGAATCTTTGTTGGCGATGTGAATACGGATGTACGGCGCCAGGACGAGATGTGTTTTTTCAAGGGCGCGGGCTACCAGGACGCGCTGAACATTCTCGGAATACCCATGGGGCGTCGCGCGAGCCATTCGTATTTTTCGAGGGATGGAACTCCAGAATTTTGGCAAACAGATGTTGCGTTCGTGTCTCGCGAAATCGCACTTCGCACCGCGCTGGTCGGCGGCTACATCGCGCCCGACCGTTCGCTCACGGGGCAAGCGCTAGAGAGACCTCGAAACATTTATGAAATGAGAGAGCGCGGGTCCGATCACAAAATGATCGTCATCGAAATCGACGTAACAAAATTACGTTGATGTCTCGACCGGCGGAAAATCTTCGGGTTTGAAACCAAACTGCTTCATCCGAAGCGGCTGAACAAAATCTTCGAACGCTTGCTTGAGTGCAGCTTGGTCTTTTTCCCAGAGATCGACTGACCAACGATCTGGTACTTTGCGATCGTCGAGGGGGCATGGGAATTCTGGCCACGGTTCGATTCCGTCTAAAAACAATTGTGCCGTCTCACGCAGACCTTGATTAAACGTACGTTTGTCGTCTGAAGCAGGTCCTGCGAGTTCGTCGCTCATGTCACGATCTTCATAGACGCCAGACAAACCCGCCGGACCTTTGAGTAAAGCCGTCGGCATTTCCATCAGTGAAAAATGACCGCGCGTAAGTCCGTGCAACTGTCGCAGCAGCGAGCCGTGAACGTTGAAAAATCGATGAGCACTTCTGAAACCCGCGTATTTCTCCCGCGTCTCTTGAGTTTGAATTTCAAGGCGCCACGAACGCGGCATCTCGCGAATGCTCCAATCGAAAAATTTGTCGGGTTTTACGCCAGCTCGATTGCAAGGCGGTCTCAAAAGTTTCAGCAATTCGCTTTCCACTTGCGTAGCCAAAGGTTCCGACTCTGTGCGTTCGAATCCGATGTGCTCGGTACCCAGTAGGACACGTACCAGCCGGCTCGGTATGTGTTCAGGTTTTAGACTTCGGTAGCTTGAAAGGCGCTGCTTTAGGTTCCGACTCTTCCCAACATAAAGGAGTCGTCCGCGACCGTCGAGCATCCAATAAACACCCGGATGTTTCGGAAGCTGCCGGAAGAAATCCGCGCCCAGCCTACTTTTCAGCGGATTCTCGATTTTGAAGAGTCGCATTTGCGAATTTTCCAATTCGGGCGCGAACTTTAATGTCTCGTCATTGGGAGTGTCCATTCATCGAAAATCGTGGCACGAAGAGATAGTGGCGTCACCGGGAAAAAAATTAGAAAATGCTGTCGAAGTTCGCAATTGGATAAACGGCGTCGCCTGTTTGAGCCAGTCCGAACAGTTTTTCGAACATGCTTCACCTCGTGTAGAAGCGGGTCTTATCGAAGTTCCGAAGTCCGGTTTGATGGACGTCGTGAAAGCCGTCCAGGCGATGAATCAAGCGGTCACGCTGTGGAATAAAGCGACTCAAGAAGAACGCGATCAACAAATAAAGACAATGCTCACCTTGTTTTGCTCGGCACTCGAAGACCGAAGTTTAGAAATCGCCGAAACCATCGCCATCGACACGGGGATGCCGCTGCGTTACGCAGAGAATCGTTCTGTTAAAGCCGCAATCACGTTGATATCGGAAATGTCCAAACTGTTTTCGGGGATGCGTTTTCCCCCCGCCGGAAACTCTGCCGTTTTTCTTGGATGGACCGATCCATTACTGGGCTTCTGCCGTCGGGTGCCAATGCTGATTGCGGCCGGCAACGCAGTTTGTGTGAAGCCAAGTTCGCGGGCTCCGCGAACCGCTTCACTTGTTGCGAAATATTTTAGTCAAGCGGTAGCAGACGCTGGCCTTCCCGTCGGGTTATTTGCACTTTTAAACGGACACGGCTCCGCCACGACATCGGACACCGATGCGGTCGGCGACGCGCTCTTGAGACACCCGGGCTTTAAAAATATTTATTGGATCGGGCGGACCGATTCGGCACTGCTGGCTCGGACGACGGCGCTCGAGCACGGAAAGCGTTTTCATTTCACCGGCAGTGGCCGAAATCCGCTGATCTTGTTTCAAGGGCTGGACGCCGATGTCCAAGACCGATTACTCGATCGCATGACACTTGCGATTACCGACCCTCATAGCTTCGGACCGTACCGACCGTCGCGGCTTTTCATTCAAGAATCGATTTACAAATCCGTCCTCGAATCGCTCGCCCAGAAAATGTCGAAAATGAAAGTCGGGGATCCATTCCGACCAGAAACTGAAATCGGACCACTCCCAAAGGGCGAGGCCGAGCGTTTTGATACCCAAATTCGGCTCGCACTCACCGAGGGGGGGCACCTCGTCACGGGGGGGCACCGCAATGGACTTTTCGCCGAGCCCACTCTTATTCGAGACTTAACAAACTGTTCGACGTTGCAGAGCGAAGAGCTGGCGGGGCCATGGGCGACAATCGCGAGTTTCAAGTACCAGCACGAAGCTTTAAAATACGCGAACACGTCACCGCTTGGGCTTGCGGCTTTCGTTTTACATCCCGAACAAGCAAAAGCACGAAGCGTGGCACGAAAGCTCGAAACCTCGCGCGTATTCTTTTCTAGCGAGCCGCCGTGGCCGAAGGCGGTTGTCGAAGCCGCGTATCCCGTTAAGCAGTCGGGCGATGGAATCGATGGACTAAAAGAAATTTACGAGCACGGGCAGTGGACTTCAACGTGGTTCAGCGACGACACATCTTAGCTAATGCTATGTTTGAGTTACAGGCTCACGGCTCGAAAGTTTTATAAAAACTGAATACTGTTACCGACCTTCGCAAAAACCGCTAAAGAAGACAGCCTCAACCGGGGGGCCTCTTGTTGTTCAGAAGTCCGATAATTCTCGTCTCGATTCTTTTTTCTGTTTCGTTGTCTGCGCTATTCTCGACAACAGCATCTGCTGCGATATGGGAAACGACTGCACAGTGGAATGAAACGACCGAAGCGAACTACCGCGAATGGGTCAAACGAAAATGGAACAAAGAAATTTTCAACCAACCGGGTCCTCAGCAAGGCATGGCCGTGGACTGTGCCGATGTGGTTTATGCCATGCGGGTTCTGTACGCAGCCGAGAACGGACTTCCTTTTGCGATGAAGGATCCGACGACACGCAAGGGCAATCTAATCTCGAATGACATGACTCGTTGGGATGCGCAACCGGCTGAAAAACGTCTGCGTAATTTCCTACAGCTTATCTACGGAGTTGGCTCGACGCTCTCATTGCCAGCCGACACATATCCGACGGCGATCACGCCCGAAACTCTTGGCGCCGGAAGTATTATTCTGACCGATAAAGCGAAACATCATTCGTGGACAATTCAA
>JAYSST010000160.1:0-4478 GCA_043720435.1 Bdellovibrionales bacterium | reverse complement strand
CGATCGGAATCGTATTGCGAATCCAAGATTCGGTATATTTCTGATCGTTACGCGCATTTTCTCGCAGCATTGCAAGCGTCAAAAAGGCCGCCTCCTTTGATAGCGGCCGCCCGATGGTCTGTTGCGGATCTTTTTTAAAATAACGAAGCGCCTTTAATTCGCCGTGATTGGCAAGCATCGCGTAGAGCCGAACCATCTCTTCCATCGTAATTTCTGATCCACCGAGGACGACCGAAAGTCCATAGTGTGCTGGTTCGCGAAGCTTCGACACACCCGAGTTTTTCATAAAATCATAAAGCGTCGGATTTTTCAGCAGTGATGAAAGGTACACTGCCGGTACGTTGCGGCTATTGATAAGTGCGTCGGTGGCCGTCACTGGTCCCGCAAACGTTTGATCGTAATTCTCGGGATCAAAACCGCCGAAGCTCATCGGCGTGTCTTTCAAAAGTGTCAGTGGGTGAATCAAACCCTGATCGATTGCAAGTGCGAAAGCGAACGGTTTCAGCGACGAACCCGGGGACCGCTGACCAAGAACCCCATTCACTTGACCTTGTATGCTCGCATCAAAGAAATCGCTCGAACCAATCATCGAAACGACTTCCATTGTTTCGCTGTTAACAATCATCACCGACGCATTATTGATTCCGATTCGTCTTTGCGAAGCGACGAAAGTCTGCACTTTCTTCTCAACTGAGTCTTGCAACGATTGATCTAGCGTCGTTTCAATTCGGCCGCGCTTTCGGTAGTCCGGATCGAAACCTCGTTCGAGAACTAGCTGCACAAAATGAGGAGATCGAAAAGGCAATGCACCAAGACGGCGAGTCGCAAGCGGCAGATCGGCTTCAAGATTCACGCCGCGATCTTCGGGATGTCTATCAAGCCATGATTTCAAAAGCTCGTGCCTAGCGGTGCGAAGTCGCGAGCCACTCGGCGAATTTTCGGTCCCTGAATCAAGCGCCGTCGCTCGTGCGTTTGGATTTTGCGGAACCAACGTTAGACTAATGACTTCACTCAACGTCAAATCGCTCGCAGGTTTATTGAAATAAACGAGACTCGCGGCACCGATGCCTTCGACGTTCGACCCGTACGGCAGAAGATTGAGATACGCCTCGAGAATTTCGTCTTTTGAATGAAAAAGTTCGAGACTCAAGGCGCGCGCAATCTGCTGAAGTTTGCCCGTTATAGTTTTTGACCCTCGAGTCGAGGTCATGCGTGCGAGCTGCATCGTAATTGTAGATCCGCCGATACGGCGACCGCCGCTTCCGTAAGTCTGTAACCCCGCTTTCACCAACGACCAAGGGTTCACGCCAGGGTGGTAATAAAAGTATCGGTCCTCGTGAAGTTTGACTGCCTCTTTGAACGACTCGGGCATTTGGCCCAGGCTCGTGAAGACTCGATATTTTTCGTCGCCCGAAAGAGTTACCCGCATCAGCTTTCCACTGCGGTCGAACACCTGGCGCGAATAGGTGTAAGTTTGCAGCAACGGAGTTTTCAAGATGAAAAAAACGAACCACACCGCGATCAGCAGTGTGGCGATTGTAAGTACTCGCTGGCGACGTACCGGTCTAAAACTCAAGCTAAAGTCTCTCTTCAAGGAGCCTCAACTTTGAATGTCGAACTGAGACCACGATATTCAACGGCTCGATCGTACATCGATTGCGCAAATGCCGGGGGAACCACAAACGTGCCTTTCGAAACGGCCTTTGCGCGATAGGTGAACTCACTAATAGCTTTCGTCGCCGTCGCATAGACGATCATGCGATCTTCGCGTCGATCGACATAGTCAGTTCGCATTTTAGCCAAAGCCGTCGCGACAGCCCGACTCACTTCTTGGGCCAAAGCATTCGGAATTAGCCACCCAAAGATGCGGTGGAACGCGCCATCGCCCTCCGGCTCAGAGTGATAATCTTCGCTTTCAGGAACCGGCTCGTAGTCACCTTCTTCAGAATCCTGTTGCTTACGTTTTTTTTCCGGCAGGTCGCCTTCGTAAACATTCGAACTCTCTGAAGCAACTGCGACTGGCTCGAGAATCGGTTCGAGACCGCTTGGCAATAAGTCGACCAGGGCCACGTTGCTCACAGCCTCCAGATCAATGGACCGCATTCGAAGCCTCACTAAAACTTCGTCGCCCATTTTCGCTGTCGTCACCGGTGCGCCTGCCGCGTTCAAGTATTCGCGGGTCACCTCGAGTTGTTTTTGAATGACAACCTTTGGCAGTTCGCGGTCGAAGCCCGATTGCATGACTGAATAGTAGAACGTGAGGTTTTCAGGCACGCCGAAGCGAATCTTTTGCGCCCATTCTGAAAACGCGACGGTCGGAATCACGGTTCCAGCAGGAAGCGGCAACGGTTTTATCACTCCCTTCGCTTGAATCTCTTCGATCTTCATTTGTGAAAGCATCTCGGCCCTCGAAGCGACGGTGAAAATCGCGTCGAGAGCCAAAATCGAAAATGCCGCCGAATGGGTGTTGTAGTATCCACGACTTAATGGTTCGAACGCCGTCGCCATCGCCTTATCGTTCGCAAATTCTTTTATGAGTTCCGGAAAGTGCTTTGCACCGAGGTAAATCATAGCAGTGTCACGTACGAACCGGTCATAGAAGTAATCGTAGTTCGTCGCCGTTTTCTCCCCGACCCGAAGTTTATAAAAAATGGCGCGCGCCTCTTCGTCTTTTTTAACAATCTTGTAGGTCGCGGCTAACCAGCCTGCCGCTAAATCCTGCGGCCAAAGATCTTTATGATTCGTCTGAAGTGATTTGTGCAAAAACGAAACGTCGTTTCCAGGAACACGTCCGCTTCGAGCTCGCAGATAAAGTGCATAAGCGAAAATACGCGCGCGCTCGATCGTACTCGTGTCTCGAATACCCTCAACATACGACAGCGCCTTGTTGAGCAAATCGTCAGGGACTTGGAACCCGCGTTCTTTCGCTTCAATCAACAGGTGCGTGACGAAGAGACTTGCGGGCTCACTCGCACCAGAATTCGCATCATACATAGCGAAACCGCCATCACTGGTTTGTCTCGAGCGCAAGATCGCGAGTGTCCCGGCAAATGACTTCTGCGCCTGTTTGCTATCGATCTTAAATTCGGGTCGCGACTTTAATATGACGTAAGGAAATGCCTTACTCGTCAGCTGCTCGGTACATCCGTAAGGATAACTCTCGAGGAAGGTCTTCAAATTTTCTCCAAAAATCATCGGGACTGGAGACAACGCCGCCGTTTGTTTTCTAAATTCCGGCGAAAGTTGGCGCAAAACCGGCATTTCAAAACTAGCTTTCGGTGCACGCCCCGCAACGATATCGGTCATGAACGGAACGGCCGGCCGAATACTCGTTTCAATCGACGCCTTCGCAGACTTTGCCCCACTCGAAGCTTTAAATCGAATCGGCTGAGATCCGTAATTCAACTTCGCTCGCAAGCGAAACGAAGTCGATCCTTCGCGCCCTTCGGCGATTGTCAGCGGCTTGATCGGTTCGCCCACGAACTCGAAAGCTTCAGCCGTGACTTCAAGTCTTACTTGAGCCTTGTCCCCGGTGCCTTCGGCCTGGTTCGAAATTCCGACGCCGACTTCGAATTCGTCCCCCGGAACCACGAACGTCGGCATGTTCGGCGTGATAATAAACTCGCCGCGAGAAAGTACATCTTGTTCGTGTGTACCGAACGCGGTTCCGTTCGTCGCGACCGCCATGACCTTTATGTTGCCGTTGAAATATTCAGGCACGTCGTACGAAAATTCTTTTTTCTCGGGTCCCGCTTCGAGTACTCCCGACCAGAAGACGACCGGTTTGTCAGTCTTCCGTTTAAACGGATTCAAGTTTTTCGATAATAGATTGTCGCCGTCGCCACCCGGTGCCGACAAAAGCTGTACGACAGAATATTCCGGCAATAACAAATCGAGCAACTGGTAGGTACTGACCTGCAGCGCACGCCGCTGAAAGAAATAGCTTAGCGGATCAGGCAATTTGTAATTCGCAACTTGCAGAATTCCTTCGTCGACGCCGTAAATCACGATTTTCGTTTTGCGCGACGCCGAGTACTGAACCTTAAGCTTATCCCCCGGCTTCACAAGAGTCGGCGCATTTAGCGTTAACGCAATCTTGTGGTCGTCGAGCGAAATCGAAAAAGGTTTTACCGCATACGAAAGCGGACTCATGAAAATTTCTTTCGAGTCGATCGCCCGCAGGAATGTAACGTTGACGTACGCGTTACCTTCCAAACCTTCAGGTATTTTGATCTTTTGCACGCTCGACGTGGTCCCCGTTTTAAACCACTTTACTGCATAGACACGATCTCGTTCGATCGTAATCAGTCCCGAACCGGTATACGGTGCGGTGATATTCATAGAAATCTCTTCGCCTGGTTTGTAATCAGCCTTGTCCAGATTTAATTGGAGTTCGGAGTTATTCTCGAGAGAACGCGACAAGTTCGCGGCTCCCGCAACAGAAAATTCGAATCTGTTTAGCTCGAGACCTGCTTTAT
>JAYSST010000159.1:0-12166 GCA_043720435.1 Bdellovibrionales bacterium | reverse complement strand
ATTGTTCGAGCGTGGTCGTTGCGGTGATGGACACGGGAATGAATCTCGCGCACGAGGATCTTGCCGCAAACTTGTGGGTCAACGGTGCGCTCGAAAATGGTTACGACTTCGCGAACCTCGATAATAACCCGACCGACTTCAACGGCCATGGTACTCACGTGGCCGGAACCATTGGCGCTCGCGGGAATAACGCGGTTGGAACAACGGGCGTTTGCTGGCGCGTGCAGCTGATGGTTCTCAAAGTATTTCCGGACGCTGGTGGCGGAGCTTCGAGTTCTGCTCTCATTGCTGCGGTCAACTATGCGCGTGTTAACAATGCGAATATCATCAACATGTCGCTCGGTGGACCAAGCTTCGATCAACTCTTCTTTAACGCCATAAAAACCGCGAGTGATGCCGGCGTCCTCAGTGTCGTCGCGGCTGGCAATGACGGCACGAACAACGGTTCTGCGCCGAAGTATCCGTGCAACTATGAAATAGCAAACGTCGTCTGCGTCGGCGCGACCAACCAAAGTAATGGACGAGCGGCTTTTTCAAATTACTCGACCACATTCGTCGACGTTGGCGCTCCGGGTACGAACATTTTAAGTCCCTGGTATGCCGTGTGGGACACGCCAATTAACATTCCGCTGACAAACGGAACCTGGACTCGCAACAACGCGAACTTCGCCCTCACCGGTACGAGTTTGCAAAATCCAGCGTTGTGGGACGGCGTTGTTAACTATGCGAACAATCAAACCGACACCGCTTACACGAGCGTAAACACCAGCGGAATTGTTGCCGGGAATGTCTATATGGGCGTTCGTGGAGAGAGTGAAGCGAACACCGACTATCTTGGCTTCTATGAAAGTGCCGCAGGCGGTAATCCAATCACTGCCGGAGTTCGCCAATTTCGACTCTCTTCGACCACTGGCGGAGCGCTCGTGACGGTCGTATCCGATCTCACGTTATGCATTAACACCCCAGCTTGCACGGTCGGCTTTCAATTCACGTCGAGCGCAGCGACGACTAAAATCGGATTCAAGATCGAAAGTCTCGGGATAGATCCGCTCGTTGCCGGGACCGCGGGTTATGAGAGCATCCAAGGTACTAGTATGGCGTCCCCACACGTTGCCGGCGTTGCTGCTTTGGTAAAAGCATCGAACCCAGCTTTTACGGCAGCCGATATAAAAAATGCGCTGGTGACAAAAGGTACAACCGTTTCTTCTCTTGCGACTGCGTTTAAGAGTAGCTCCGTCGTAAATGCTGCATCAGCGCTGAAATACGTCGATCCGCCCGCTGGCGTGGGCGCCGTCGTCGTTCCGTAAAAGCTTTTAGCAAGCATTCCTGATTGACCCGGCAGAACGCTTCATGCGAGCCAATAAGCATGCAACCGACAAAGCCGACCAGCCTATTGCCGATTCCGCTTCCGCTTCTCACTCGCCTTGCGCACGCCGCGGGAACTTATCGAGGCGAAGGAATCAATCATGCGGAAGAAAAATTTGTCGGTGAATTTGAACTGCAATCAAAACTAGATGGTTTGCTGATCGAGATCAGATTCCGCGCAGCTGAAGACGAATCGAAGCCTGACTCCGTCGGCGCATTTCACGAAGAACGAACCTGGATTACGGAAGATCTTCTGAACGGCGGGATCGCGATGTGGACCGTGTCGAGCAACACGCCTGGAGTCCTGCAGTTAAAACTCGTGGAAGATACAGCAGACGGCTCGTACGCGACCCGTGTGGTCTTTCGGCTAGGTGATCCGGCTGACACCACCCGATTCCGCGAGGAAATCAGCCTCAGCATTCGGCACGACAAAGCAATAGAGTACGTCTACTCATGGGGAGTTCCCCACGAAAAGTTCGCGGTAAAATCCCGCGTACTTCTGCAGCCCACTCGATAACATCGACACACAGCGCAAGTACCGACCTCACTGCGTGACTGGTTGTCTGACTACGCGAGTCTCATGTTAAGATTTCGACTCTTAACGAGGAGATTTCATGTCGGAAATTGCAGACGCATCTAAAGGTTCATCTGGTAGTGCATCGGGTGGAAACCGCGCCTTCTGGACGGCACGTTATCCAAAAGGTGTTCCGACTTCCGTCGAAGCGACCGTCAATCAGTATCGTTCGACCGTCGATGTGTTTGAAGAAGCCGTAGGACGTTTCGCCACGAAGCCCGCGTTCTCCAACATGGGAAAAACGATGACGTTCAGCGAACTCAATCGTAAGGCCGAAAGTTTCGCCGCGTTTTTACAGGGCGAATTGAAGATGAAAAAAGGCGATCGTATCGCCATTCAAATGCCAAACGTGCTTCAGTATCCCGTCGTCCTTTTCGGAGCTATCAAAGCCGGCCTCGTCATCGTCAACACAAATCCGCTTTATACAGAACGAGAAATGAAACATCAGTTTAACGACGCCGGCTGCACAGCCATCGTTATTCTCGCGAATTTCGCAAACAACCTGCAAAAAATTGTTCATGAAACGAAAATTCAGCACGTCATCGTCACCGAGCTCGGCGATCTCTTAGGTTTCCCAAAAAATCTGGTCGTCAACACCGTCGTAAAACACGTTAAAAAAATGGTGCCTGAATATTCTTTGCCTGATGCGATTCCACTCATTGCGGCACTCGAGCGTGGCGCGCGTTTGACGTGCTCGCGAGTTCCGATGGATCTCGATGAAATCGCGTTTTTGCAGTATACCGGCGGCACTACCGGCGTTGCAAAAGGCGCGATGCTTACTCACCGCAACGTCATCTCGAACATGGAACAAATTCGCTGCTGGATGCTTCCACGCCTCAAGGAAGGTGAAGAGATTGTTGTCTGCGCGCTTCCGCTCTATCACATCTTCGCATTCACAGTGAACGCACTGGCGCTAGCGAAGTACGGCAGTCACAATATCTTGATTACAAATCCACGCGACATTCCGGCATTCGTAAAAGATTTGAAGAAATACCGAGTCACCGTCTTCACTGGCGTCAACACTCTGTACAACGCCCTCATGAACAACGAAGAATTCAGGAAGATAGATTTCTCGAGTGTGAAAATCGCTGTTGCGGGCGCTATGGCCCTACAAAAAGCAGTTGCGATTCGCTGGAAGGAACTTACGGGTTCAGCCATTGTCGAGGGATACGGACTTACCGAAACTTCTCCCGTCGCTTCGTGCAATCCGATCGACGGATCTGATCGAACCGGAACAATCGGTCTTCCGCTGCCATCAACGCTTCTTAAAATGATTGATGACGCCGGCAACGATGTGGCGATCGGCGAACAGGGTGAGATTTGTATCAAGGGACCACAAGTCATGAAGGGCTATTGGAATCGTCCAGAAGAAACTGCGCTCGTCATGACGGCCGATGGCTGGTTCAAATCAGGCGATATCGGAATCATGGATGCAGATGGATTCAGCAAGATCGTTGATCGGAAGAAGGACATGATTTTGGTTTCGGGATTCAACGTCTATCCGAACGAAGTTGAAGATGTTATTTCGACTCACCCCGGAGTGCTTGAGGTTGCGGCCGTCGGCGTGCCTGACGAAAAATCGGGCGAAGTGGTAAAAGTTTTCGTCGTCAAAAAAGATGCGAGCCTCACCGCCGAGCAAGTCATCGCGCACGCACGCAAAGATTTGACAGGATACAAAGTCCCAAAGTCCGTCGAGTTCAGAAATGAACTTCCTAAAACCAACGTGGGGAAGATTCTTCGCCGCGCACTGCGCGAAACTCCGAAGGCATAATCACACAGAGCGGATATTCGTTCTCTTCACCTCCCATGGGCGAAAACAGTGCTAACGCCGATCGCCATTTGGGACTTTTCGTGTTGCCTCGACCACAACACTCTTCCTAGCCTAAATGCTCCAGAAAACTTTCCAAGGAGCTACGATGCGAAGAGAAATAAACGAGAAGTGCTTCATCGTTTTATTAGTTCTCTTCTCTCCATCTGTGCACGCGAGCGTCGGTCTGCCCTACGCAATCTACGGGGAAGATAGTCGTCGCGAAGTTTACGAAGAAACGAATGCAGCGCGAAGAGTCCTCGCTCGATCCGTGGTTTCGATTTTGGATTCGAAAGACATTTCGACAAACACAATTGGCGATCTGAAAATCACCGCTGGTAATTACGGAGAAAACTACGAGCTTTGCATGACCGAAAGATTTGTTGAGCAACCCGATGCCGCGTGGTGTTCGGGTTTTCTCGTGGCAGATAACATCGTCGCAACGGCGGGTCATTGTTCTGAAGAGCGTGGCTTCTGTAAAAATATGAAGTTTGTTTTCGACTACATGTACGATTCGAAAGGTCGCGACCCGCTGATCGTGAAACAAGAAGATGTCTATAGCTGCAAAAAAGTTGTTGCTGAGAGAGCCAACTTCAATGGCAGCGATTATGCTCTTGTCGAGCTCGATCGACCGGTCGTAGGACGTACCCCGCTGGTCATCGCCTCCAAGAAGCCAGCCCTAAAAGAATCTGTGTTCGTCATCGGAAACCCCGTCGGGCTGCCGGTGAAATTTGCGGACGGCAAGGTTCTTTCGCATCATGCAGGCTATTACCTGACTGATCTCGATGCGTTCAGCGGTGACTCGGGCGCTGCCGTCTTTAACGCGCAAAACGAAGTCGCTGGAATTGTTGTCCGCGGCGACGACGACTTCGTGAAAAAAGGCGGCTGCTATATCGCGAACCCTTGCGAAAACGGGTCGTGCCGAGGCGAAGATATCTCAAATCCAGGGATTCTCCGTACCGAACTTCGCAAATACCTTACGAAGAAGAAAGCCACCAGCCCCTAGGTTCAGGTCCCAAAGTAGCGGAACTTCGCGGGTAAATTCTTAGGTATTTATAATCTTCCCAGTCTTAAACTCTGACGCTTAACAATATCGCACTTCCCTTCACTAGAAATTAACTTAGCGATATGTTAACAATAGAGATTCGACCTTGAGGAGGTTTTCCGTGGCTAAGAAGCTGTACGTAGGTAATTTATCTTATTCAACGACCGACGAGAGTCTTAACGGCGCATTCGCTGTGTTCGGACCTGTCACCAGCGCGCGAGTTATAATGGACCGCGAGACAGGTAGAAGCAAAGGCTTCGGATTTGTCGAAATGACTTCCGACGAAGATGCCCTCAAGGCCGTAGCCGAAATGGATGGCAAAGACCTCGAAGGTCGTAACTTGAAAGTAGCTGAAGCAAAACCGATGGAAACTAGTGGCCGCGGTGGCGCTGGCGGCGGAGGCGGCGGCATGGGCTTCGGCGGTCCACGCGGACCACGCGGCGGCGGAGCAGCCCGCGGCGGCTGGTAACCTCGAAATCTTTCAGCACGAAGGTCGCTCGCGCGACTTAAACAAAAGCCGCTCACAAGCGGCTTTTGTTCGTTAGGGTCCCAAGACCGAATTTCGAAGTTCGAATCCGAACTAAACGTTATCCGACTGGTTCGCCAAACTTAATTGCGTTGCCGAAAACATCGTCCACTTGAAACTCCTGCATGCCCCACGGCATCGGTTTAAGCCCGTACCTAAATTTCGTGTCGCGAGATTTGATATCCTCGAATAAAGCCGCAATGTTTTTAACGCGGATGTAACAACTGCTTTCAATCGCTAACTTTCGTGCCGCTTGTTCGCTTTCTGCCTGCCAGAAATGAATTTCAGCCGCCCCGCGCCTGACAATCAAAAAGTTATGCTCTTTCATATTTGCCACAACATCGAAACCCAAAAAAGTTTCGAAAAATGCTGCCGTTTTTTCAATATCGCCGGAAGGCAGCTGGGGAATGGCTGGTGATAACTCGAACTGATTCATGACTAGCTCTTCACGCTCGGAAGTTTCAGTTCACTCCAGCGCATCATACCGCCACGCATGTTAAGCGCTTTTGTAAAACCCTTGCTCAGAGCATATTCAGCAGCCTGGCCCGAACGTCCGCCACTTCGACAAATGAAAACGATTTGCTCGGATGTATTCCCCGTGTCGATCGCCGTCTGAAGATCCGGACCAAGCGTAATCAGTTCGGCGCCATTGATATGTCCGAATTCGGCGTTGTATTCGTCGGGTCTGCGAACATCGATCAGGCGAACGCCGCTGGTTTTCCAATCAGCCGACTTCATGGCATCGGCCAAATTCTCGGGAGTAATTTCTGGAACTCCGCCGTCAGTCAATACGTTAAACATAGAACCTCTTTTGCCGCATGACATGTTGGCGGGCAATGCCTCGTGTATTTTTTTTGGTTGAGCAAGATTTAACTCACTCATGAGCTTTTTGAATTCGGCTTTTGTTTTTCCGTCACCGAGTCGCGGATTGTGTTTCTTCTCGGTGCCAATCGTTGAACTCGTATTGCCGTGGTAATCGTGTGCCGGGTACACCCGCGTGCGGTCTGGCAGAGCGAAAAGTTTTCCGGTGACGCTGTCATAGAGCGATTCACTCGACCCCTGTTGAAAGTCGGTTCGACCAGTTCCGCGGATCAGCAATGCATCGCCCGTGAAGACGAGGCCGTCTGCTTCCGAACTTGAAGGAGCCACATAAAAACTGACACATGAGTCGGTGTGACCTGGAGTCGCTAGCACTCGAATCTCGTTCGCTCCAAACTTCAATGTCTGCCCGTCTTCGAGACCGATATCGACACAGGCGACTCCTGCCCGGCGACTGACCGCGGTTTTCGTCTTCCCTTGCATGCGTTCGCGAATGGTCCCAGCCGCGGTGACGTGATCGGCATGAACATGGGTATCAAGAACATAAATCAGGTTCAGATCGAGCTCTGCGACCAGCTTCAGGTCGCGATCGATCGTTTCGATGACTGGATCGATTAAAATCGCTTCCCGTGTCCTCTCGTCGGCAAGAAGGTAGGTGTACGTCGAAGATTCCTGTTCGAAGAGCTGATGGAATATCATGGAATTAAGACTGCCGCGCCCGCTAGGCCAGCGTCAATTCCCGAAGTTTTCAATCTGATGGCAGCCCAATTGTGTTTAGGACCGACTCTGGTTTAAAGTGCCGGCATGAACTGCTCCCACCGGCTCACAAACGACGAGGCATTCGCACGACTTCAAGACGCGCTGAAGCTCCAAGGCGCGCGGCTCACTTCGCCGCGAAAGCTGATCCTTGATGCGGCGTTGAAGTCAAAAAAGCCCTTCTCGGCCGAAAGCCTGTCGCACGCGTTAAAGAATCAAACAGACCCGGCAACCATTTATCGAAATCTAACTTTCTTCAACGAGATCGGCCTCGTATCTCGCGTCGACATCGGCGGAGATATCGCCGTTTACGAAATCTCGTCGAAAGACCAAGCTCATCACCATCATTATTTCGTCTGTCGAACTTGCGGCAAAACCGAGACCCTCGAAGCCTGCTCGGTATCGAATGTCGAAACGGCGCTGAAGAAAAAAGGGTTCCGGAACCTCACCCACCGCCTCGAGTTCACTGGTCTTTGCGCCGGCTGCTGACCTCACTCGGCCGAATTCCTGCTAGATAAGTGGTTTATGATGCGCAAACGAATCCTACTCGTCTTCATCTCGTTCTCGGTTTCTGCAGTCGCGAATGCGCAGATTTGCGGAGAGGTCTTTCGTTCAACGCCGCGACTTGATGAAGTCCTCAATCGCCCCTTCGTCGGAATTTTTGGGCACGATGGAGTCACCGGTTTCGATGTTCGTGGTCCTACCGAAACACGCTTCGTGCGTGCAGTGCAAGCCGATGTGCTTGGCCTCGACGGCTTCTCGGATCGCGCGCGGTATTCGTTAAAACGGGCATTCTCCATTCTTAATATGGACCGAGCACGCACAGATGACTTGCTTGTCGAATTTCATCGCCGTCGTTACCAAACAACTGTGTTGCAGGAGCTCGGCCTTCCGCCATACCAAGACCTGTTAAGCCGCATTCGCGCAAACAGAGCTTACCTCAGCATGACGTTCTCGCTAGCGGCCAACAGTACCGTAAATCTTTTGAGCTATTACTTTTTCCACACCTTCGGATTCTTAGTTCACATTCCCGACGTCCGCATTTTTAACGCACGAACTTTGCCCGATGATGTGTTGAACGAACTGATCGAGACTAGTCCTGTCGCTGACACTCCGAAAACTCGAGCGTATGTGACTTCAAAAGTTCGGTATGGCGCTGAAACAGTATTAGGTACTGGCCGTCGCATGTTCAACTATGGTGTCCTGGCCGTCATTCTCGTTTCACACGGCGACATACTCAGCGATTCGCGCTCAGCAAGCCGAACGATCGATGGTACCACCTCGCAAGTTCACGCAGTCGTCGTCGAACAAAATCGGCTGACGCTTCAGTTGTTACAGAAAAAACGTATGAAATTCTTAACTGCTGGTGAAACTGAAAAAGTCGTGCAGGCAGATCGTCTGATTCTAGAGCTCGAGCAATCTATTACTGACGAGAACGCTGTCGCCACGAAATAAGCAGACGGTTGCATTCCCATCGTCTCTCACATAAATCTGTCTCGGAGGCGCGTGTGAGGAAGTCCTTCAGCACGGCAGTTGCGACGATTTTTTCCGTAATGTGTGTCGACGCATTCGCGTCGACGTTGACCCTTGGTCAGCGTGCCTACTCCTCAAGGCCCATTGATGTCCGCGTTGGCGACCGCCGAGAAGTGCGCGCACTCGGACCCGGTACAGTCGTGGCGGTGTTCCCTGACGGCAGAGTCGTCTTTTACAGCGAAGAGCATGGCCCCGCCGAATTTACCGGAAACGAAGCGGCCTTCATCGAGCCACGTGTCGTGTGCCCTCTCAAACAATACGAAATGTTCTACTCGACGATGAACTACGACTCTCCGGTGCAGATAGCAGGCACTGTCGGCTACATGAAACGCGAAACGGGATTCGCCACCGTCAAAGAAGTGTTCGGAGATTGTCGCAGGGGTCGAGCGTTGATTGTTCCTGCCGCCGATGATGCACCTAGAATGGTTCCAGTGTCTTCGCTCTTAAGAGAAGTGAAATGTCCGTACACTGGGAAACACGTTTATCAATCGGCGTTCGGGTCGGGCCTCGTCCGCGAAGTGTACGGCGATTGCAAAACCGGCACGGTGCTATTCAAAGCCGACCGAAACGTTGCAGTAAGCGTCGCTGTTCCGGCGAGTACACTCGTTCTTCCTTAGCCGCCTATGCGCGCGCGGCTTTGGTCGCGACAGCTTTCGAATCACCCGAACGAATACGCATTCCATAGAACGAGCGATAAACGAAGAACAGACCTGTCGCTAAAAAGAAAAGCGCCACGTAAATCGAAATGTCCTTCATCTGTACAGCGATCTCGACTGCGAGAAGTCCAAAGAGCGTTGTGAACTTGATGATCGGGTTCAATGCAACCGACGAGGTGTCTTTGTAAGGATCGCCGACGATATCGCCAACCACTGTCGCTGCATGCAGCGGAGTGTTCTTTTCTTTCAATTCAACTTCGACAACCTTCTTCGCGTTGTCCCACGCGCCACCGGCATTCGCCATGAAGAGAGCCTGGAAGAGACCAAAGACCGCAATCGAAATCAGATACGAAGTGAAGAACACGGGGCTGAAAAAGGCGAAGCTGAGCGTAAACGAGAAGATCACGCCGAAAATATTAGCCATACCTTTTTGTGCGAACAGCGTGCAGATGCGAACAACTTCGTTCGAATCTTTTACAGATGCCGAAGTGCTGTTAGCATCGAGCTTCATGTTTTCTTTGATGTACTGAACGGCCCGGAAGGCACCTGTCGACACCGCTTGCAGCGACGCACCCGAGAACCAGTAGACGACTGCGCCGCCCATGATCATTCCAAGCAGCACGCTTGGATCGAGCAGCGAGAGCTTGAGGTTCAACAACAAAATGATCGAGAAGATCATTGTCGTCGCACCGATGACAGCTGTCGCAATCAAGACAGGTTTTGAAGTTGCCTTGAACGTGTTGCCCGCAGAATCCGCTTCTTCGAGCAGATCTTTTCCGCGAGCGAAGTCAGGTGTGAAACCATAGTTCTTTTTGATTTCTTCTTTTATCCCCGATTTCGCCTCGATCAACGAAAGTTCGAAAACCGACTGGGCGTTGTCCGTTACGGGTCCGAACGAGTCGACCGCGATCGTCACTGGCGCCATGCTGAGGAAACCGAATGCCAAAAGTCCAAGCGCGAACACCGCGTGCAACGACGAGAACATTTCGATCTGCGACATTGGAATCAAACCGATAATGTCGGGATGGTTCGCAGCGACTACTGCCACGAGCATCAGGAGGGCAATCGTTGCACCTTTCCAGAATGCAGCGAAGTTACCTGCAGTCAAACCTGCGAGAACGACGAGAGCGGCTCCGCCTTCGCGACCCGCATCGACAATTTCACGAACGTGACGGCTGGACGACGAAGTAAACGAGCGCGTGAGTTCAGGAATGATCGCAGCGCCGAATGTTCCGCACGATATAATCGTAGCCAGGCGCCACCAGAGCGAACCGTTGAAGTCGCTCAACATCAGATAAGTCACGAGGAATGTGCCTGCGATCGAAACGACTGACGAAACCCAAACGAGTGAAGTCAGCGGAATTTCAAAATTAAACTTCGGCTTTTTTCCGAAGATGGATCGGCAAGCCACGCTGTTGATGGCGTAAGCGAGCAGCGAAGTAATAATCATGAGCGTGCTCATCGCGAAAATCCAAACGATCAGTGTCGGCTGGATGCTTGCAAGTTCAGGCACAACAGCCCGTGTTCCGTCTGGGTTCAGGGTCGTGCCCATCGCGAGCAAGATGAACGTGATCAAAGCTACGGCAGTTACTCCGAACGTTTCGAAACCATCTGCGGTAGGTCCAACCGAGTCGCCCGCATTGTCGCCAACGCAGTCAGCGATAACACCTGGGTTACGAGCGTCATCTTCTTTAATGTTGAAAACGATCTTCATCAGATCCGACGCGATGTCAGCGATCTTTGTGAAGATACCGCCGCAGATACGAAGTGCCGCGGCGCCGAGCGATTCGCCGATCGCGAAACCGATAAAGCATGCACCAGCAGACTCAGGCGAAACAAAAAGAAGAATCGAAATGAGGAGAATAATCTCGACGCAAATCAGAACCACGCCGATCGCCATTCCCGAACGAAGTGGAAGCTCCATGACATCATAAGGATTTCCGCGCAGCGACGCGAAGGCCGTACGCGCGTTTGCGTACGTGTTGATTCGGATACCGAACCAAGCAACCGAGAACGAACCCAAGATGCCGAGAATCGACCATCCAAGAATGGTCGCGACTTTTCCGAATTCAAAGCCTTGCAAAAATCCGAAATAATAGACGATGCAGGCGCCGATGAAGAGCTCGAGCACGATCAGAAGTTTGCCATGCT
Organism: Bdellovibrionales bacterium; assembly: GCA_043720435.1. Taxonomy (GTDB): domain Bacteria; phylum Bdellovibrionota; class Bdellovibrionia; order Bdellovibrionales; family JAMPXM01. The sequence continues at coordinate 934 of JAYSST010000159.1, read as the reverse complement.
GAAGCAGATACGTTTTGCACGTCTCGTAAATGAGCGCCGAGATATCTTTCAACATTTCATGCGCTGGAAGCGCCTTGATTCGCGTGAATTCGAAGAGTCCCCAGAAGATACCGAGAACTCCGACGACGATTCCCGCGTACAGAATTTGGCTTCCGAGAATTTGAGTGCCCATGATTTTGAAGGGCACATCCAGGTTCGGCATGATGAGGCTAGCTTCAGACGCCATCGCGTCAGCGCCGATAAGTGTCGCAACTGTTGCAACTAATGCCAGACCCAGAACACTAAACAAACGCTCAAAGCGAATGCGCATGGTAACTCCTCTAAAAATACGTAATTAGCCGTGCACGAATAGCGCGGGCATGACGCACGTGTCACTTAAGATCTTGCAGCGCTTTGACAAATCGCAGCTGACCGCGTGCTCCCTTGACCAAGCTAACGCGCTGAATTACTAAGCCGCTATGGACTTACCATTGACGAACAAGCTGTCTGAATTACGTCTCACGCAAACCGTTCAGAAGGGCGGATGCGCCGCGAAGGTTTCGGCAGCGGAACTTCGCAAGATATTGGCAGGAGTCCGTTTTCCCGACGCCAGTCGAACACTCTTACCCGAGAGTTTGCTCATCGACGGTCGCTTTTTCGACGATGCAAGCGTGCACCGTCTGTCGAAAGACTTGGCGATCGTTTCGACCCTCGATTTTTTCACGCCGATTGTCGATTCCCCGCAAACTTTTGGCGCGATTGCGGCTGCCAACGCTCTTTCGGACGTGTACGCGATGGGCGGCCGGCCGCTGACAGCCCTCGGTATCCTTGCGTTTCCAGTCGCCACTTTTGAGAACGAAGTTATTCAAGCCGTGCTGCAGGGAGCATGCGACACGTTGAGTGAAGCGCGCGCGACCCTTTCGGGCGGACATTCCATCGATGACGACACCCTGAA
>JAYSST010000158.1:0-4487 GCA_043720435.1 Bdellovibrionales bacterium | reverse complement strand
GCGGTTTTCTTTTATAGAAACCTCACGTTGGCCATAACAAATCCGCTTTGCGGGATTGCGGGAATCCGATTCCACGAAATGTCGAGATCCTGAGGCTGAATTTCATAGGAGATTCGGTTTGTCAGAAAGTTCAGCCCACATACCGTATCGAACTCCTTGAAAGCTGCACCCATGATTCCTCAATGAAAGTGTTTCGCCAAGTGCGCTACCGTTTGCAGCAACTCATCAGCGGCTAGTGGTTTAGTTAGATGTCCAGCGAAGCCGGCCGACTTTGTTTTTAGACGTTCTTCCGCCATCGCATGCGCAGTCAGGGCGATTACGGGCTTCGGGTACCCACGCTCATCCAAGGCCTTCTTCGCCTGATAGCCATCCATTGTCGGCATCTGGATGTCCATCAAGATAACGTCGTGTTTTCCAACAATTGCTTTTTCCAAAGCTTCACGTCCATCGCTTGCGGTCTCGACGACGGCCCCGTTTTTTGTCAAAAGATGTGTTACGAGAAATTGATTGTCCAGCGAATCATCGACCACCAAAACACGGACATCTTTAAGCGAACCCAATTGCGGAGCCGCCGGCGACTTCTTGGTGCGCGGAGCTCGCGCGAAGCTGGTCGGCACTTTCGCTGTGAACGAGAGTGTGAAGGTGCAGCCAGCACCACCGCCGCAATCGTCACTTATAGAAATTTGCCCGCCAAGAGCATGTGAAAGGCGTTGCGATAGCACAAGGCCGAGGCCGGTCCCACCGAACTTTCGGGTCGTGCTGTTATCCGCCTGTACAAACGGTTGAAACAGTTTTTGCTTTTGTTCGTCGGTGAGTCCTATGCCAGAGTCCTTGACAGCAATTTCAACAGTAGCCTTGTCGCCCGCGATGTTTACGGCTCGAACAGAAACGCGGACGCCGCCGGTTTCAGTAAACTTCACGGCGTTGCCGATGAGATTGATGAGAATTTGCCGCAAGCGCGTGGGATCAGAGCTCAAACGCGCCGGAAGATTTTCATCCACATTCAGCAGTACGTAAATTTGTTTTTGCTTCGCTTTATCTCGGAACAGGTCGACGACGTCGGTCATCAGTTCATAGATGGAAAAATTCACCGTTTCCACATCGAGACGTCCGGCCTCGACTTTAGCAAGATCGAGAATATCGTCGATGATGTGTGTTAGCGAGATTCCATTGCGCGCGATAGTCTCGACGTACCGATCGCGCTCTTCCGGCGCTAACGCTGCTTCTTTTAGGAGAGCGCTGAACCCGAGGATCGCCCCAAGCGGCGTTCGAATCTCGTGACTCATGTTAGCTAAGAAAGCGGACTTCGAATGATTGGCCTGATCCGCCGCAATCTTCGCTTTTTCTAAATCTTGCTTCAACCGAACGCGCTCAGTGATATCCATATGTGTCCCGATGATCGAAGAGACACGTTTGCCTCGGCTATCGGTTTCGACAACACTCTGTGCCGTGGTGAAGACGTAGCGAGTATCGCCGTTTGGCAACAACACCTTATTATCCATCATGAGAGTACCGGACTTTTCGGGATCTAAAAGTCGGTTGATCTGGTCCTCGAAGGAATCACCTTCTTCATTGACGATCGTTGTCGCGAGCTCGTGCAATCCGTGGCTTTCGCTGATTTGAAGTCCGAGAATTTCGCAGGATCGATTCGACAACGTAAACTGCATCGACTTCGGTTCAAAAATGAACGTCCCGATTCGTGCGCTTTCGGTCGCGATCTTTAGCTGATCCTGGCTAGCGGCCAGCTGTTTTCTGCCTTGAACGCGATCGGTGACATCGACTGCGTGGCCATAAATACCAAAAGCTGTGCCTTGCGAGTCGTGCACCCGGACGTAAGTAAAATCGAAGTATCGGTCCTCGAGTGGACCGTGTTTTCGGCGCGCCAAGCGAACCAAAGCTTCGTTTGCGACGAAGGGTTCTCCCGACTCGAGCACGTTTCTCAAAATCGTAGGGAATGCCTGACCTTGCAGCTCGGGTACCGCTTCAAGTAAGGGCAAGCCGAGCAGCTGCCGATCATCGAACATGCGTTGATATTCTGAGTTCAGTTTCGCGAACACAAAGTCCGGCCCAGTCCAGAGCGCCATACATGCTGGTGAGACTTGAAAAATCGTCTCAAGCTTCCGTTGTTCATCAAGCAGTGCAGCTTCGGATCTTTTTCGCTCGGTAATATCACCGAATAGTCCAGAAATAACAGCGGGCGTGCCATCTGCGTTGAAGGTGATCGCACCTCTTGAAAAGATCCAACGTATTGATCCATTAGGGCGAACAATTCTATATTCGTCGACGTACACTGATTTATTTTCAACCGCACGACGGAAGGCCGTCGCAACCCGATCGATGTCATCAGGATGTACCATCCGTCTCGCAATCTCGATGCTCGTTATAACTGTCTGTGGCACGCCAGAGATCTCGGACATAATGTCTGAATAGCTGACTTCACCCGAGGTTAAATTCAGTGTCCATGCGCCCATACGCGCACTTTCGAGGGCAAGATTTAATTGTTCCTGAGTCGTTCGATACTTAGATTCACTTTCTTCGATGCGGCGTCGAGCTAAAACTTGTTCGGTTACGTCAATAACGTCGGCTGAAATACCTCTGATTTTCCCTTCGTGACTTCGAAAAGGATAATAGCCGAGATTCAAAAAGTGCTCGCGCCGTTCTCCGTTTTCCCCCAGCAAAAACATCGGGACTTCTTTTCCGATGTATGGAATCCCGGTTCGACAGACTGCGTCGAGTTGAGGAATGAAATACTCCACCTCTCTTTTTGAGAAGGTTTCAGCTAGAGTTCTGCCAACAACTTTTCGCCCGACGAGACGCTCATAGGCTGGGTTGGCAATTGCGAACGTGTACTCCGGCCCGAGCAAAATAACCATCGGCGAGGGGGCCTGCATGATAAATTCGCTGAGTTCTTGGCGAGCGAGCTTCGATTGGTTCTCTGCTGTTTTCTGCTCCTCGATGTCGGTCGCCGTTCCGACCCATCGAAGAATATTTCCGTCGCTGCCGCGAACCGGAACGGCTCTTCCTAGGTGCCAGCGATATTTTTCGTCAGAACGTCGTTTAAATCGATATTCAATTTCATAAGCGACTCCGCGCAAAAGTGAGTCCTTCCATTTTGCAAGTGTCTGTTCCACATCTTCTGGATGCGTCGTGCGTTCTACTTCGAGCGGTGATTTCAGACGATCGTTGCCGGTATATTCGTACCACCACTTGTTGTACCAGTCGACGGAGCCGTCCGGCGTCGCAGTCCAAACGATCTGTGGCATTGCGTTCGCAATTTCCCGAAAGCGTTGGTCACTTTCTTCAATCTTCTTTCTTGCCAGAACTTTGTCGGTGGCGTCTTGAATGTACGAAATGACACCGACGATTTCGTCGTTAAGGCGATAGGGATAGTAGGAAAGGTCGATCCAACTTACTTCGGCTTCACCTGCGACGGTCGGCCAGGTAAATAAGAGTTCTTTCGCGACATAAGGAATTCCAGTTTGAAATACTTGTTTTAATAAAGCGTGGAACCGGTCGCCTTCTTTCGGGTTAGTCGAGGCGACCTCGAGAATCGTTCGACCCTCGACCTCACTTCGAGTTTTTCGCATAATGTTTAAGCCTGGTTCGTTGATCAACGTAACTCGAAAGTCTGAATGCATGAAGAGCATCATCGGAATCGGACTTTGGTGGAACACGTCTTCAAGTCTTCTGAGTTCGGCTTCTATCGATGCAGTGAACACTGTCTGTTGATGCGCCTCGACTCGCGCGAATTGCCCAGCCGCGCGTCGAATACATTGGTCAACAAAGCGATGAATTAGATGTTGAGCCCCGGTTTTGGCTTCGATTTCAGGGTGCAGCTTTTCAATGAGGACTTCGCGCAGTACTTGATACTCAAGAACCACTTGCTCGATCGAATAGCTTCCGAAATTAGCTCGCTGTTTGCCATGTTCGCGTGCGATTTCTTTGCTAAATTCTGCCTGTGCCTCGGTGCTGGTACCGTCGAGTTCGCTTGCAAGCATCTCAAGTGTTTCAGGCAATGACTCTGTCAGTGAAGGACGATCCTCGACATTTGCTGGAGGTACCAGTGCGCGAACACGCTTTACCCACTCGTTGATGATTGTGGACCTCGAGCGACGAAGCAGTTCGGCCGTTGCTGCAAATTCGAGTTGGTCTGTCATCGTCATCGTCATTTCGTACGCCTTACGAGTTAGGGTTTAATGCAGACGTCGTGTGCTCGAGAGCAAAGTTTCAATAAGTTGGTTCGCGTTGATTGGTTTTGGAATGTGTCCACTAAAGCCGCTTTGTAGTGCACGGTCCCGGTCTTCTTTCAGCGCGTACGCTGTGAGAGCGAAGACGGGCTGTTTGAAATTTTCAGTGCGGAGGCGGGCCAGTGTTTGATAGCCGTCGATTCCCGGCATCTGGATATCCATAAGCACAGCATCGTAGTCAAAATTGCGTGCCAGGTGAATTGCTTGCTCACCACCACTTGCCTGTTCCACAGTCGCCCC
>JAYSST010000157.1:0-12191 GCA_043720435.1 Bdellovibrionales bacterium | reverse complement strand
GACGATGTTGGCAGTCGGTGCCATTATCGTCACCAACAGTGATGAACGAGAATTGATGACTGGTGCGCGCGCGATCTCGGGCCGTTACCGCATAATAAGTGCCGGTGCGGAAGTTCATGCTGATCGTGCCTTCGGTATCGGTCCGAGGCCAATCGCATGCCGCGCCAGCGAGACAGTGAACGCCTTCGCGATTGTTATCCCAGTTGGTTCCAACAATCTTGCCCCAATCGAAAATGGTGAGGCCATTGGTTTTACCGAAACGGTCGTTGTAGTTGATCGAAGCGGCTAAGATGACGCCGTTAAATGTTAGCCAGAAGTGATCGTCGAATCGAAACGCTTGTCTTTGAAAGTCGAATCTCACGTGGCATAGAGTTGAACCCGCTGGAAGGTCGATGGCAATATTCTGTTGAATACGGCCCTGATGATATTGATCTCGTTTTCCGAGGTTGCCATCGTTGTTCCAATCGCAAGCGCGGCCCGGATCTGGGAACGCAAGTGGAGTCGACAATTCTCGAAGTGTCCCGGCAGCTTGCGCAGCTGCGCACGTCGAGGCAACAACTTGTGTACCGGGATCATCTCGTCCGGGAAGATCGTCATCTGTTAAATCGTTGTCAAATCCGCCATTACCGCCATTACCGCCGTCGGCTAGTGCTTTAGCGGAGTCCTGCTCGAAGCTCATTTTATTAGAGCAACCTAAAGACGATCCCATCACAACCATGGCAACAAGCAAAAACAAGAGATTCGATTGTTGTTTCATGGCCCCTCCAGCAGATCGTCCTAAAGTCGTCGCACTTAGACTGTGGTTACAAGATTGGTGCTTCGCTATACCCGCCCACGTGTTGCTATCGTAGTCCCTCTGTCGAACCTCGAGATCGATGTATGAAAGTTAGTCGAGGTCGTCACAATCGTCGCAATTGGCTTATAGATCGCTTTATTGACAGTCCATGCGACTTACGCAAAATGAGACAGATGAAGATTACCGTTCGCCGAGCTGAAAAAACTGACGCTGCCGTGCTAAATACGCTTGTGAATTCGGCGTATCGTGGCGAGAGTTCGAAAAAAGGTTGGACGACTGAAGCCGATTTTCTCGGCGGGCAACGGATCGACGAAGCCGGGTTGCTTGAACTTATCAACCATCCCACAAAAGCGATTTTGTGTATGGTCGATGAAACGAAGGCGATTATCGGAACCGTTTCTTTAGAGCGGTTTGAAGATGCGATCGGGGTGGGTTGTTATCTCGGCATGCTTACGATTCGACCAACGGCGCAGGCGACCGGTCTTGGAAAGAATTTGATGCTAGAGGCAGAGGCTTTCGCACGAAAGTGGGGAGCCGTTCGAATGACTCTTGGTGTGATTCAGCTTCGTCCAGAACTCATCGCTTGGTACGAACGCCGCGGCTATAAAAAAAATGGAGAAATCGTCGCATTTCCATATGGCGACGTCCGTTTCGGCGAGCCGAAGCGAGCCGATCTCCATTTTGTAATGTTCGAAAAATCGCTGATCTGAGCTGCAACGTCTAATCGAGCGCGAGATGCACAAACTTCAGATACCGCAGCTCTGGGCACGCGTGCGGAAATGGATGATCCGGGCCCTGCCCTGAAACTCGCAGTATTTGTCCACGTCGCCGAGCGAGCGACATAGCTTCTGAAATGATTTTGAAGAAGTCATCGAACGAAACGTGACTCGAACAAGAGCTCAAAGAAAGTTCTCCGAGTGGTTTCACTTTCTTCGCTGCAGCTGCAAAAAGATCTGTGTACTTCTGAATCGCTATTTCTCGTCGATCCTCGGAATGACTCATCGATGGTGGATCGACAATAATGTGATCCCAAATTTCACCATCATTTTTTAAGTAATCAAAAACGTCGACAGCAAGCCCTTCGTGTTGTGAAGCCGCCAAACCATTCATGATCCAATTTTCATTTGCTGTTTCGATGGCACCTTTCGAAATGTCGACGCTTGCGACTTTGGCGGCACCACCGAGTCCGGCGGAAACCGAGAAGCCACCGGTGTAGCTAAATAGATTCAGGACACTCAGTTCACGAGAGCGGCCGCGTACGTAGAAACGATTGTCGCGCTGATCGAGAAAGAAGCCAGTTTTCTGCCCTTTCTCAAGGTTTACTTTAAACTTTGCGCCGTTCTCTTGGAAAACAACGTTCGCATCATTCGAGTCGACGGTGTGTCCGGCGATATGATTGATAGTTCTGTCCTGATTTCTTCTGGTTTTCTCTATGACAGTATCGACTTCTGCGTTATCAATAAGCCAAGCGGCGATCTCATGCGAATTCCAAAACTCGCTAGGTCCAAGCCCATCGAACTGAATGACCGCTACTTTTCCATAGACGTCGCACACGAGGCCCGGAATTGAATCACCCTCGCCATTAAAAAGGCGGAAGGCCGTCGTTTCGCTCGTGCGTAAATTCTTGCGAAGCTGAAGCGCTCGTTCGAAACGGCGAGGGAAAAAGCCGTTGGCCATTGATGGAGGTGCGCTGCCCGTCGACAAAATGCGCAACGCAAGGGGACTGTGTGGATCGTAAATTGCCCAGGCAAGTTCACCTTTAGAGTCTGACACCTGCGCAAGCGTCGCCGTCGTCGGAGCATCTACAACTGGTTGAAGCGCCTCTTTGTAAACCCACGGGTGTCCCTGCTGAATAGACTTCCGAAGATTGCGCGTGAGTTTGACCCGAAGTTTTGCCATGCGCTCTTAAAGCACAGAAACAGTGCAAGAACGACGAAGTTTTAAAGCATCGACCGAAACCGAACGACTGCCTGCCGAGTTGGGAAGGACGTCTTGATCTTCGTCACTGATCGTATGCTTCGACAGAAGGCCAGAATTAGAAATCACTGTCCGCGAAGCAACCGGCCCTTGAGTTGCGATGAGCGAGACCATTACGTTAGCCGGTACATTATCGGACGGAGACTTTGCTTTGCCCGTTTGCTGTTGAATGAAAACGCCGCAGCTTGCCTGTGTATCGGCGACTTCAATCGCGAATCCGCCGCCGTTCCCGTGAGAAACTCCACCCGTGGAAGCCGGTTTGGTCGTATCGATTGTGCGGGTTGAGAGAACCGTTGAATTGTTTTTGAGGTCAATTCGATAGATCGCAGCTTCGACAGATCCATTGAAAAAAGTGACGCCGAGGAGCGCAGCGGTGACCATTTGAGACGCGGCTTTCAAGTACATTGGACCTCCTGGGGATCGTGTTCGACTTTCACAGGAGTAGTACATGGAACGTACCAAGTCTCAGACTCGGTTCATGTTTGGCTTAGCTTAAAATGGACCAATCGCTTGAAAGGTGAGGTAGCCCGTGAGAGCGAACGAAAGCTTGTGCCGGAAAGAAACGTTCGGCGCAGATGGATCTCTCACTGTCGAAAGCTCACCATTTGCAATCGCAAGCGTCATGTCATCATCGTTGAATACGTATTCGCAGGCCTCTTGGACTTTAACTGCCGTCGGCTTTGGCACTTTGGTCAGCGTTTTAACAGCCGTTTCGCAGTACCCGTCTTTGGCAAAAGCGTCAGTTGCAAGCAGCGCTTTCACTGCGGCTTGTTTGTCGGCGAGCAATGTTTTTTGTGCGATTTCAGCATTGATTGCAGCGACGGTTGATTCGTTCAGAAGCACAATTGTCTGACCTTGGTAATCCATTGTTTCGTTCGCATGCGCATTTGAGCTGATAAATAAAACGAGCGAAGTTACAAGGGCGAGAACGGCGACCGGTCGGAATAATTTCATGTGTTTCCTTGAAAAAATGGGACTTCCTTGACGGGCCGAATCTAGCGCATCAGCAAGTCTTTCTCAAGAACCGTACGACAGCGCCCCTCCATCGTCCGCTTTGAGAAAAAAATCGTCGTTTCAATTGCTGAAAATGCGATTGTTATAGACCATTTGTTTCGCTAAGGAGTCAGGTATGGCTGATGGATACATACACGGGTTTTCAAAGGTCGAGCAGGAGCGCTTGTTCAAACAGGCTCGGATTCACGAGCACGTCATTTTCTCGAACATCAACTACGACGGCTGCCAGAGTCTGCTTGAGATCGGCAGCGGCGTAGGAGCTCAGACAAAGATTTTGCTCGAACGGTTCCCGAATCTTCGAATTCAATGTATCGATGCTTCGACCGCTCAGGTTGAACGCGCGAATGCTGCATTGGAAGACGAAATTTCAAAGGGCCGAGTAAAGCTGCAAGTAGGCGACGCCCTACGCCAGCCGTTCGAAGACGATACTTTCGATGCAGCCTTTGTTTGTTGGCTTTTGGAGCATGTGCAAGATCCGATCGGAGTTCTTCACGAAGCCAGACGCTTGCTAAAGTCCGGCGGCATTATCTACTGTAACGAAGTCTTCAACTCGACGTTTTACGTGCATCCGTATTCGCCAGCGACATTAAAATATTGGATGGAGTTCAATGACCACCAGTGGTCATTGAAAGGCGATCCGTTCGTTGGCGGGAAGCTTGCGAACTATTTGATGGCAGCTGGGTTTCAAAACGTCAGTACCCAAGTTCTCACGCATCAATATGACAATCGGACCCCGAAAAAGCGTGCAGCGTTTCTCGATTACTGGGTCGGTCTCTTACTAAGCGGGGCCGAGAGTTTGCTCGAGAGTGGGCGAGTCACCGACGAGATTGTAACCAAGATGCAAAACGAAATGACGGCGATGAAGGAAGACCCCGATTCGGTCATCTTCTACTCGTGGATTCTAGCTCGCGCAGAAGCTTGGTAAAAAAGGTCTCGAAACTTCTCATTCTTGAGAAACATCGAAACCTTTGCGAAAAAATCTTAGCAAGTACTAGTGCTTTCCACCTTTGTCTGAATGCTCAAGTTTGTTTCCAGCATTGTAAACGGCACTTCCTAATTTTTCCGCGCCCATATCTTTTAACTTTTCACCAACACGCTCAACGACGTCGCCGACTTTCTGCGCGATCGTCTCATCCTTCTGCACGCCTGTGTTCATTCCAGACTTTGAAGAATTAGTTTTCACGTTCTTACTGTATTGTGGCATGAGGTCCTCTTTCTGTTGTCGTTGCTACGGTGAAATTTCATCCACCGCTGTCCCGTAAGAATACAATTCTTGTTCCTGCAACTCTGCCGGCTCATGTGTTTTACACGCTAACTGAAGAGCGAACTTGTGGGGCACGTGGCTTTTTGGTGCTGACATTTTGAAAGCCCAGTTAGCGCCATAGCTAATGCCTCGCATAACCATAGGTTATTCTTAATGAATTTACGCAGATAGAAATTTCGAAAAAGGCGCTTTTTGCCCCTTCACTGCAGAGTTCGCTGTGCGATTCTAGGTTGCCAGTCTAAAAAGACGTCGAGGGGTGATGCATGAAATTTTTAACTGTACTAGCGATCTCGTCTATCGTTTTCACCACAGGCAGTCTTACGTTGTCGACTGCAGAAGCGGCTCCCGAAAAAATCGCTATTTATTACGACGAATCGATTCATCCTGAAACGGGCGAACTTTCGTACCGTGTTGTTAATCCCAACGGGATCGTCGACGTGACTTTCACCACTACTGGGGCGCGACTTACTTACGCCGCTGCAACGGGCCACCTGCACCAGATAAATATCAACGGCGATTTTCCGAAGAGACCCGAGCCTACAGGGAACGCTGGTCGCAACATTCAAAATAATATCATGGCAGATATGATTGAAAGTAACGGACGACAATTTATCGTCGGAACCATTCGCGGCTCCGCGCAACAGGTCGCCGCAGCCGGGGGATTGCTTCTCTTAAAACTCGATCGGCAAGGAAAGCTTGGATTCATCGTCAATGACTATGGGATGGAAGAAGTGACTCTGGTCACGCCGGGAGAAAAAATAACTTTGGGTCGCGCGATTTTCCGTGCGCTTCATGCTGAATCCCGTCGGCAAACCGACATAATACTAGCGAACGCAGCAGCGGCGGAAGCAGCAGCCGCACCGAAACAAAAGAATCCGATTGGTTTCACACCGAACGGAACCAATCAAGTCGGAGGCTCAAAGCACATTCGTACATGCGAGTTTCTTTTCGTCACCGCAAAATAGAGTAATAAGACAGACAACTGTTTTTTGAGTGCCGAGAAATAGTGTTAGCTAACTGAAAACAAATTAATTTCCCTTATTGAGAAAAAGTCAGTCGTTTTCGATACATGTACTTGTATCGTTCTGAAACGCCGGGCTATTGAAATCGCCTCAAAATGCCGATGAGATGATCAGTGGCGATTCTTTTTAGAACAGATGAGTGGGGGAACTATGAGGTTTTCACGGCAATACGTTATCAGCGGCGGTGTCTTGGCTACTGCCCTCGCAGTTCTCGCCTCGTTTCAGGCGTGTTCACCCGGTTTCACAGTCTTAACTACTCCCGCTGCAAGCAGTTCGACGAGCGGTCCGCCAGCCCCGTTGGTCGTATCGTATATAATTCCGCAAAACTCATTCACCACGCTGTCGCAAAGCGGATTCAAAGATTTTAGCGAGAAAACTGCCGTAAATTTTTGGGAGTACTCTCCACAATTTCCACTTTTCAGTTTCGGTTCGGCGAAACGACGATGGTTCTATTTACCACCAAGTACGACGGTGAATAACGCAGATCCTGATGCATGGGTTTTTCCGCGAGGCACGGTTCTCTGGAAACTGTTCTCACTTAATAACCGGAAGATCGAAACGCGAATACTCGAAAAAATCGCAGAGGCTCCGGGTATCGCTTCATGGCGAGTGTCGGTGTATTTATGGCGCGCGGACCAAACGGAGGCGGACCTTTTGGTCGGGAATGATTTTTATACCCGAACACCGGCAGAAAAAGCCGTGTATGAAGCTGGAGCTGTCGAGGCCGTTTACCGAGCAGCAATGCCAAACCAGTGCGCAACTTGCCATCGGAATGCAGGCGACGGTGCCCTTGGCTTCAACTACCTACAACTATCGAGCCCGGGTAATCCGAAAAACGTACTCGCACTTTCGCGAGCAAATATTTTGACGAACGCTGTTGTAGCTTATGATCAAATATTAGGAACTGATGCTCAGAAAGCAGCAATCGGTTACATTCAAGGTAACTGTACGCATTGCCACAGTGGTGCTGGTCCTGGTCCGCACGATTTCAAACATCGCTCGACGGTGACGAGTGCTGCGAACGAAGCCACTTTGGTTTCAGCGACTGCGAGTGCAGGTTTGATTGTTCCAAGGGATAAGGCGACCAGCCGTCTCTACTTGCGGCCAGCTGGGCTCGCCGCATCGATTATGCCGCCTGCAGCGTTCACGATTACACCTGATCCCCTCGGCTACACTGCCATCGGAACTTGGATTGACGGAATGTAAAAGCGGCCGCTGTCTTACATCGGCCAGAGATTAAGACCGCGCGAGAATCCCGGCGAATTCGTTTTCACTGTACTGCATCAGCTGATCGCGCTCTTCGCGCTCGCACACAGTCGACATGAAGACGAGGCCGTGCTTCGCAAACAGCGGAAGTTTTTCGAGTTCATCGCTTAACGCCATCGCGTTTTCGAATTTGCCCGGCGGCACCATCAGGCGAACGCCAAACCAGTTTAAGCTCGACTGCAGGCCGCTTTCTTTTTGCTGAAGTACGGCGCGAGCGACTTCAACGATTTTTGGTGTTCTGCAAATTCGAGATGCACGCTGATGCCGATGCTACTGCACCTAATGAGGTCGGCATAATAAGCCGGAAGACGGCTGCCACACGGTTCGTTACGCGGTAGGAAACTTTCGCGCGATTCTGGATGCTAAGGTGCTTGGATTACGGGGACTTGGTGCCAAATCGCAACGTGTCGGTCGTAAGGTCGATGTTGATCGGCGCGACGAAAAATACGGCGATGATATCTAGGTTTGCAAGGCGGTAAATTCCACCCACAAGGTCGTTTCCCAGGTAAACATAGCCGTTGCTTCTGTTGATGTAGACGCGGTCGCTGTTAGCAAGTTTGACGTTGCCGAGAAATGTGCCAGCGAATCCGCGGGTACCTCGATTTAAAAGTCCGTTCCAATAAAAATGCGAGAGTTCAAGGGTCCCAACTTCGAGCGTTGGCTTGAGTTTCATATACAGAAGATTTTCAGTATTCCACTGAACAGAATTGGCGACGAAGATGGGACGCTCGAGGTCGCCAGGTCGAATCTTCGTCGATTCGGGTGTTACATTTTCTGCGGCGATCGCGACTGCGGCGATGATTGAAACAAAAGCTGAGGTAAAAAAAGAGTGTGAAAACATAACACCTCTGACAGGCGGGGTGCAGCAAGTGAGCCGAGCAGATGAGGCGGCCGCTGCCGCCTCATCTGCTAAAGAGCCTTTAGCATGTCGCGAATCTGAACGCCTCGCGGGGCATGGCTGTCGCGACGTCTCCCCATGTGTAGTGAAGACGGGAAGAGTAACGAAGTATCGTTATCGACCGCGGACACATGGGCCCGTGACTAAATACCAGGGCGATAATAAAACCAGCGAGCGTCAATTTGCGCTTTCATGCCTTGAGGCATTATATCAAAATCCAAGTATATCTCCCTTATTTACACAGGATTCTTAATTTTCCACGAAAGCTCGCGTTCTGACATATAAGAGCAGTGGTGGGACACCTCGGAATTATCTCTCTAATAATCGCGCTCGCCGTATTCGGTTCGCGGGCATGGTCCGCTGGTTCGCAGAATCTGATTTGCACCAACCCATACGCTTTTATTTGCGGAAGCGATGGCGCGGTCCAAGCCCAGCGCTCGAGCCGCATTGAAGTTATCGGAAAACAAATATCCGACGCGGCCCTTGTCGAAGCTAAAAAAGTAATACCGTCAGGCACCGGATTTCGATTTACACGCATTTATTATTCCAAATTGCGCGAGCAAGTTCGTTCTTACTTAAAAGTGCACCACCTGCCATCAGATTTGAATTTTAAGCCCATCCAAGTGGCGTTCACCATCGCGCTTCAAGAATTTGAAGGGTTCGAACCAGGTGTTAAAACGCAGATGCTCGAAGTAGTTAAAAAATTGAAATTTATCAATGTGGCCGAGCTACCACTTGAACACTTTAAAGCTAATCGCGGAATTGAGCTCGAAAGCAAACGCGGCTGCGGAAGTGACGGGATGAATGACAACGCGTTTGCTGCTGTCATAAACGACATTGAAAATGTAGTCGTCGTTTGTCCTGGCGCGATCATCGCAGCGATCGAATTTGCGGGAGCTGAAAAACTCGCCAAGCATCACCTTCTAGCGGGAATAGTCATGACGATCGGGCACGAAATCGCCCATCATGTTGATACAGAAAGTTTTGCGAACTCATATGCGAGATACTCCCGGTGTGTTGATTCAACATTGGGTCCGTGGTTAGAGAAAGAGCCGTCAGCGTACATGCGGGAAATCATCGCGGATACATGGGGAACCAAGGTCCTCGCGAGTTATATCGGCAAAGAGAAAAACGTAGCCACGCGACTTAAAATTATGCGCGGATCACTCGACGATCTTTGTGAACAAAAAGACGATCCCGAAGCGAGCATCGACGATGGCGAGCATCCATCCGGGGCGTTCCGCCTTGAAGAGATAGTCATTGCGAATAAGCAAATCGCCGATTCGTTGATGTGCACGGCTCCGTTAAAGCCGTTGTGCGAGATGTAGAAATCTAGCGAAGCGATATGGGCGGACCGAGACGGCCATTCAAATCGTCTTCAAGCTTTTTTGAGTGAATTTAGCGTCATCATGTTTTTAGGCACGAACCGGTCAGCAGTGCGTTTGGTTCAACTAGTTGAAGTACGTCGGATTTGCCGTCAGATAGTTGCAGCCTTGATCGATTTATCCAAGCTCTAACGTTTTGTTTCAAAAGATTGGCGGTAATCGGTGTTTAGAATGAGACCTGCATCAATCTTTGTTTTTTCGATTTTTGTAATCTTACCATTCGCAACAACATGGGGAGATTCGGCTAAGTGTCCCCAGATCGCGTGTGCGAGTGGCTTGACATTGGATGCGCCAGAGAACTACCGGTGGCTACCGGGAGCTTACCGCTTTGAGATGCAGATCGACGGAACTCCGGCACGGTGCAAAGGCAAACTTCCACTCAAGACCTGCGGCGTGCCATCGATCGTATGTACCGCGGCTCATGTTAGCGTCTCAGAGTCCGGGTGCGCATTAGCGCCCGTTTCTCATGGCTGGGGGCCGATCTACTTCGATTCAAATCCTAAAGAGCTGCAAATCACTGTGTTTCGTAACGATCATGTCATTGGTGAATTCAAAAAAAAGATAAAGTACCAGTCGAATACGCCTCTCGACCCAAAGTGTGGGACGGTTTGCTTGCAGGCTAACGAGCGCTTGAATCTCAAATAGAATTTAAAAATTTGGATTTCTCTATCGGCACCAGGTTAATGCTTACGAAAAAAAGTGTAGAGGCGTTTCGAGCGGCTGCCGACCATTATCGGACGGTCGAGCAGTCGGAATACAACGTCATGGATGGGCCAAAACAATCGGGAGTCTTGAGGCCTCCCGATTGAAAAAAATCAGCTTATTTTAGTTCGAATACTTTGAAAATTGGTGCGCGAGATCCGGAAGTAGAAACCATTTTCGATCTCTAAAGTTTTTCAGATTGAATTTGACGGCGTCGCGGAGCCTATGGCGCTGTCTACTGTCGATTTAGCCAAACTGGTTATAACCTATGGGTCCTATCTAATGGAATTCCCAGATCTGAAGTCTATCTTCGGATGAGTGATCCAGAGGCTGCTTTGTCTCGATCCATTGAAGCTGGGGGCAGATTATTGTCGCCATTCCAAAAACGTGACTGGGGAGACTCAGCTGGGTATATCGCGGATCTAGACGGTCATGTGGTGGCTTTTTCTACTCAAAATTGAACGTCTGATGACTAAAAGTGGCGAGGTCCGCCAGAATGCAAAAGACTAAGCGGTAACCTTCTTTTTTGAGCGATGTTTATCAGCAAATCCCTGTAAGATCTCCCGAATTAAAACCTGATACCGCCCCTCATAATCTTCATTGAGAGCTAATTTCTTGAGGTCTTTGACGAGTTTCAAAGGAAGACGGATAGAAATATGCGCCGTGATATTCTCATCCTCGAAGTCTTCGATTGGAATATTCACATTTCCAGTCTTAAATTTTTTAGCCATGCAATTCCTCCCATCTTTCTAAAAGCAGCATTCTGTTTTCTTTAACGACCCGCTGTATCCTGTTTAAAGTGGCATTTGAAAATTCAGTTTCTTCATCCATCACTTCTAAATTCAACAGATTGATCCGAACCGAAGCTCCCATTCCTTCAACGTGCACATGCGGTGGTCTATGATCGTTCTCATTGATTTTATAGACCAGAAATTTTGATGAGAGGGCCTTGACTCTTGTCATCCAAAGTAAGAATACAGTATTTACTGTATATACTCAAAGACTGTATAAAATGGACCGCGAATGGCGTTTCTGACCGGATAGAATGGCACTTGTTGATAAGGTAGGCGAGGTCTGGCGGGATTGAGTCAATTCGGTTTGGATTCGATCAGCGCTCGTGAGCTTTGATGACCGCCAATTGCGCACCGCAAATCTTTGGTTTTGAAGCGCGTCTTTACAGGCCACCGCCATTAGGATCTAAACTCTCGTGGAGGGTTCAATCATGTTAAAGAGTGATCAAATCGGAAATGTAAATGTAAACCAACTTAAAGCAGAAGCTGCTTCTTTAAAAAGTGGTCTCGGTGCTATCGGCTGGGCGACTTTGGAAATGTTTAAACGAGGTGGGATGCCCGCTGACGAAATTAAACAGATTCATGAGAAAATGAATGAGTACTTTGCAAAACCGCCAAACGATGTTTGAAATGCTGTGCTTAAGGTTGTCGAAGCTCGTCTTGTTGAAGACAAAGAGCCCTTTGCTTGGGGCAAGCTTATGAATCACACATCCAGCGCCTAGTTGATCCACTCGCCCAACCAAATGAACGGAATCCATGGCGGAAACCCGCCACAATTCGTTGAGAATCACCCGATGAAAATAAAGATCGGCATGTACGCGCCGACAAAAGAGCAATACAAGGCCACCGGAACTGATGGAACCCCATCACCCGGAAATCAACTCGAAATTTAAATGAAAAAGAAGGAAAGCTGCTGCGTTCAGCCCGAACCCGGCGTGTGGGTTCGAGTACTGACTGATTTCACTAGGGAAAATTTGTTGGTGCCTCGGGGGAGACTTGAACTCCCACACCCTTGCGGATACTGGATTTTGAGTCCAGCGCGTCTACCGATTCCACCACCAAGGCACTTAAAGACG
>JAYSST010000156.1:0-1860 GCA_043720435.1 Bdellovibrionales bacterium | reverse complement strand
GCTGTCCAACAGAACCAAGACTTAACTGGCGCTCGACTGCGAGAGAAAAGTCGGAACGATCATTCGCGAGCGCGCGCCCTCCGCGAAGCGGTTCGGTTTTGCCGAATTGAAAACGCAAGAGCGATGAGCCGACGGGGCGGACGAGTGAAGCACCGTAATGTCGCTCTCGATAATACACTTCACTCAGACGCACGAGTGGGTCGGCTTGAACAACACGGCGCCCGTCGGGTCGAATTCCCAGCAGCGGACCAGTGACACTTGCGCGAATCGATGGAAAGCCTGCTGCGACCTCGTCATACTGTATCGAGATTTCGTTTTCGCCCGGGCGCCAGTTGAGACGCGCGCCTGCGTTCCAATTCAGCGCTGACTCGCGATCTTCACGATCTCCGTATTTGTACTCAAGGGAATCGGGCAAAATAAATTCAGCGTCAGGTCGGTTCGGTACATAGAGTTGGCGTGGCAACCACGGACTTGTTTGTGACGGCAGAATTGCACCGCGCTTGTAAGGAATCAAAAAAGTCTCGAGGGATAATGCTCCACGTGCTGAATTCCCCTCGCGCCACTCGGAATAAAGCATCCATTCGCCGCGCTTCGAAGACTGCGCTGGGCGCTCCATCCGTCGCGAGTTGATTTGATCAAGGGGATCGTAGAAGTCGGCGACGCCCCATCGTAAGGTTCGAGAACCTAGTGATGCGCGAACATTTCGCGATCTGCCGAATTGATATTCGACGAACAAATCACGATCTTCGAGATAATGAGGTGATCCGGATCGATTCCACTCGCCTGCTTGTGGCGATCCCGGAATTTGCGAACTCGCGGCGCTGACGGACGGACTCAATACGAGAAATTCTGCGCCGATCAATGTTTCGAATCTTAGTCGCTCGTTAGAATCGGAAGTCCATTTGAAGCCGGTCTGTCCCGACAGCCATCCTTCGCTGCGTCGACCGGTTCCTACTGCTGTTGGTAGAATGCCGTACTCGAAACCCACTTTCGAATCTCTGGACGATTCCGCCTGAACAAGCGCAGGTAAGCAAAGTGCCGAAAATAAAAATGCCAGGACGAATCTCATCCCGGCATTCTTGAAATGAAGTGAGCCCGAGTCAACACTCGCGGCTCGTGGGTCTACTTCGTCGCCTCGTCGGAGAAAGCTTTGAAGTATCCATCAAAACCATCGCGCATGTCTTTGATCGTGTGCGTGTACTGGATGTCAGGAGTTACACCGCTGTTCTCGATGAAGTCTGCATCTGTGTACTTGCCATCTGGACGGAACGTGGTGAAGAGACCACGAGTTAGACTCAGGGCCGAGCGCGTAAACGGTAAGTCGATGACCTTCTCGACGCTTCCACCAAGACCCGCAGTACGGTTTCCGAAAACTTTAGCGAGGCCGTTAGATTTTAACATCATCGGTACGGCGTCACCGCCCGAACCGCAGAGTTCGTCCACCAAGATCAAGACCGGTTTCTTCCATACAGCGCCGCCCGGTGCTGCTGGCAGAACTTCGCGCATCGAGAAGCTGAAAGGATCTTTCGTCAGACGAAGTCCTGCTTCAGAATCTCGCTCGAGATTTTTTACGGCCGAAAGAAGACGTGCGCCAATCGAACTTGCCGCCGTTACGGGATCGAGCCCAGTCCAATAAGTCGAGAGTTTCGTAAACCAAAGACGGTCGGTGTTCAAAAATTGCACGAAGCTATTCATGCCGTTTGGTGCGAACAATTGAACGAAGCTCTCGCCGTAAATAACGGCGCCGCCAGGATTGTGCGTTTGATCAATGACCAAAGTGTCGGCGAGCGGTTGGAACTGCTCGATCAGAGCCGAGTACATCGCTAGTTGTAGAGCGATGTTTTCAACACTGTAGCTAGG
>JAYSST010000155.1:0-1862 GCA_043720435.1 Bdellovibrionales bacterium | reverse complement strand
TCGTCGATTGGAGTGGTTGCGGGCGCAAGCCGGGAGCCTGAGGGGCCAAAAGACCTAGGCGGTCTGTATCCGAGACCGGCTCGGTGGCATTTGGTTTTGGTCGCATCTCGTGGGCGCACGCTGCCTTATCGTTTGGACCGCCGATGTCGTGAGAGTCGCTGAGATTTAGAGCTTTCAATTTTGCCCCGTCGGCAAATGTTTCCGCCACCAAACGACAAGCCATTCAGATTCGGCGACCGAAATCAATTCGCCGCTCATCTCTTTCCAGGCTTTTTGTAAATCGAGCGCGGGGGTGTTGCGTCCAGGATAGAACGCGTAGTCTAACCCTTCCCTCAGAGCCATTTCCAGCGCTCCTTCTGCCAACTGTCGGTGACGGGCATCTCCGATCGAATCGATCGATGCAAGGAGCAGGTGCTTTTCGACGGATGATCTCTTCAAGAGGTCTTGCGCTATGCGGGATCCCCGCGAGATGCCAATATGATTCGTATCGTGGGATAAAAAACGTTGCGGGCTTGCGACGCTGTTGTCGGCGGTCCCATACAACTTTATTAATCCGCCCACGTCGTTTTCAAAAAGTATGAGTTCGGCGAGGGCGCGATTCGAGATGTCGCCCGGAATTAAAATGAGCGGCCGAAATTTAGCCGGGTCGCGATCGAAAGAAAATGCTAAAAGATCGTGGTCTTGTTTCTCCGGCAGTTTGACGCCGAAACGAGTTTGGAATCTGCGAAGTTCCACCAAGATGTTGCCGGTCAGTGGTTTTTCGACTGGGGCATTTTGAACAGCCGTCAAAAGCGCGTTGCTGTAGTTTTCAATGGCGGCACGACGAGCCAATCCAACGGTGTCGCCAGCTTTGAAATACAGCTGCGAGAGCTCTTCTTGGACGGCGGTCGAAAGTTTGATTTCGAATCCTAATTTGCTTTTCAGATGAGCGATAAAATCTTCCGGCGAATCAGGGTAAGGATCGATTTTGCCGAGAAATTGTAAAACCCGATTGACCGCGAGAACGGTATCCCGTTGCGGATAATTTCGCTGTTCAATAGCTTCGAGTTCTTCTTGAAGTTTGCGAATCATCACCCTTCGATCGGCCTGCGTGAATAAACGTGTCGCGACGTCGCGGTAACCATAGTATTTGTCAGTTTCGAGGTCGCTAAGCAGTTGCTTCGCCCACTCTACGCCAGTGCGATTCTCAGGCATCGGGACATTGTTCGCGTCGCGCGGGTGGAGTATTGTCCACGCGCGCAAGCGGTCGCCAACAGTGGACTTAAGCACTTCAGGATTGTGGATCCAAGGCAGTTCGCGTTTCAACGCCGCAAACGGAACGTAAGAGTCAGGAAGGGCGCGTAGCATGCCAATCACACGGAAACCTTCGACGCAAGGACGCGCATCCATCAAGGCCAGTGCATCGGCACGGGCCTGCACAGCTAGAAGCGCGCCGAGCGAAAATGCGAGAACGACACAACCGGTCGTTGCGCAAGTATTCGTGCAAAAGTAGATGGCTGATCTCAGAACACGAACCATTTGTCTCTATCGGCTAAATCGCTTTTGCCGGTTATCGACAAACGTCCAGACGAAGTCTCGTTTTGCGTTGATCCCTCTTTCGACTAAAAAAGCTGATCGATGCTAAAAAGCCGAGACTGTCTAAGTCATGGAGTTGTCAAATCCACTGGATTGGCGAATATCTTACGATCGTAAGCACTCGTTCAAAGTGACACGAGTCACGCACAGCGACACCGTGCCGGTGTCGCTGTGCTCCGCACGGAATCCACTGCGTTTTCGTCGCTCGCAAATACAAAAACGCGCAATCAAGTCGACTGCGCGTTTTTTATTTTTCAACGTCGGCGGCGTTTACTCTTACGGGGACG
>JAYSST010000154.1:0-1864 GCA_043720435.1 Bdellovibrionales bacterium | reverse complement strand
TATCGGCTTTCGTCGCGACAGACCTTCCGCTAGTCGTGAATTCTAGACTAACCGTCCGTGAATCAAGACAGTGTTGCGTGTATTCCGAGATATCTCGGGTGATCAATCAGAGTAATGTGACAAAAGTTTTGTCAGGACCTAGCTCAGCTGTGGCTCAGCAGACTGCAGAATCTCTGCCGGAGCAAGATGGGTTGCAAGCGCCTGCACTAGCTGCAAGTACTGTACGGGCTTCGTGAGGTAGTCACGGCAGCCGACGCCCAGACACTTGTTTCGATCTTCCTTCATTGCGTGCGCCGTCAGCGCGATCACGGGCAATTGCGGATAAGTTTCAGAGAGAACAGCGGTCGCCTCGTAGCCGTCCATCAATGGCATCTGCATGTCCATCAGTACTATATCAAAATGATTCGACCGAACGAGACGGAGCGCTTCTTCTCCGTTCTCCGCGAGCGATACCTTAAAACCGAGCTTTTTTAACATACATTCGAATAAGAAGCGGTTGTCCGCAGAGTCATCTGCAACCAACACTTTTTTGCCTGGAAAAATTCGTGAGGTCGCAAGAGCTGCTGGTGAAGCGAGCTTAATTTCGGAAGGAGTCACACGGCGGTAAGCGATCGAAGCTGAGAACACCGATCCCCGGCCCTCTGTACTTTCGAGCAGCGAAACATCGCCGCCCATGAGATTTGCGAGTCGCCGAGATAGCGCTAATCCAAGGCCTGTTCCCGCAAAACGGCGAGGAATCGAATTGTCACCTTGGCTAAAGTGTTCAAACAACCGCGCCTGCTGATCGACAGGAACCCCGATTCCAGAATCTACGATTCGGAAGTGTAGAATTCCACGATCTCCCACTTCTTCAGCAAAGTACTCAAGACGAACCTTACCTTCGTGCGTGAATTTGATCGCGTTGCCCAAGAGGTTCATTAGGATCTGTCGGATTCGCAGCGGGTCGGCAATCACATATTCAGGCACGAATCCAATCGGAACAAAGTCCAACTGAAGACATTTGTTGAGACATCGCAGTCCGAGAAACGAGTGAATCTCAGACAAAAACTCTCGAAGCGAAAACTTAATGGTCTCAAGTTCAAGTTTCTCGGCTTCTACTTTCGAGAGATCAAGAATGTCGTTAACGATCGCAAGAAGGTCAACGCCAGTACGTTCGACGATGCCTGCGAAGCGAATTCGATCGCTCACTGACAAGTTCGGCTCTTTCAGCAGTTCGGCGAAACCTAGAAGGGCGCCGAGCGGCGTTCGAATCTCGTGACTCATATTCGCAAGAAAAAGGCTCTTGCATTGATTCGCCCCCTCGGCTCGCCGCTGGGCCTCGACCAGTCTCTCTTGTGCTTTGTGCAATCGACCGAAGACATAACTGATCGCGATTCCTTGCACCAGATAAATTATGAGGCGCACTGTCTCCGTTTGTGCTTCATCAAATATAGAATAATCAGGTCTACTGAATAATAGTAAGTCGGCGATCCCGCCTAGCAATGTTGCGATCACCCCGGAACGAAATCCGCCCAACCAAGCAGCGAGAACTATCGCGCTGATGAATAAGCTCATAGGAATGTAATTTTCGAAGGATGCGCGTGCGGCTGAATTCACGGCGATAAACATCGACACCGTCGCAATTGCGATAATGATGGCTGCGAGATTCGATGTTCGTAGCGCTTTAAATCTTGCGACGGTTGAATTCACGGGGCGGAATTTAACACGATCTCAAAAAGTCGCGAGTTTAAATTGTTGTGAAACCTAAAGATGTGTTTCATCAACTTCGTTAGCGTCTGTTTCATATACAGATTTCGCCAACTTCATCTGCACGTAAGGGTGTTTCACTACGTGAATTTACCGTGTGTCATACAAATCAAATTTA
>JAYSST010000153.1:0-4513 GCA_043720435.1 Bdellovibrionales bacterium | reverse complement strand
GGAGATCGTCGGTTTTTTCTTCGTCTAACAGAATTTCTAGCGGTGTTCGTGGCAGCGTTTCCACTTTTTTCTGCCAATCGACGACCTTTGAAACTTGGAGAGCTTGCGACGCCAGCGCTGATAGCGGATAGCTGCTCGGACCGATCAAAGCATGTTGGCCCGTCACTTTACGAAGCTCCTCGGTTACGATTCGGTTTAATTCATCCTCAGCAATTTCACAGTCGCGGCGAGAAATCGCTTTCGCTCGAGCTTCGACGTACGTCGCCGTGCCCTCATCTTTATTCGTGAGGTCAAGGAGCGAACGCGGATACTTCTCTTTGAAGCGATTGAAGTAAGCCTTTGCCATAGATAAGTACCGGCGTGCTTTTGGGTCATTCGCTTGTCGTGCAGAAATGTATTGAAGCAGATGATGCGAAAGCCGTTCCCATAGGTGAACGATCTCTGTCTTGCCGGCGATTCATGCACTTTGCTGCTCAGCCAAGAGCGAATCATTTGAAACCGTTTCTGGTTTGGACCACTTCCGTTGAAATAGATGCAGATCTTCATGCATAACGAACCCCGCAATCGCGTGTTCATCTGTGATCGGATTGGTCGAAGGACCTAAGGTGATCGTCGAGTTAGATGTATGTCGCGCGCAGGAATGATAAATCTTGGTCGCCTGCGAGAACATCATTTTGTTGCTGTCGCTGTTAAATCTGCGAAGCATATCGCGCTTGCGTGCATTCAAGATCAACGTCTCTGTTCTACCTGAACCGCCAGGAACTATTGAATAACCAGAGAGATCAGAGATCGCTTCTTTTTTTACGCGATCTTTAAAAAAGGATTTTGTCTGATCCACGCAACTTCCGTCCGGGGGTGTGAACAAGCAGGCATTCTGCGCATCAAGATCAACAAAGTAGACTGGCTTACTTCCTAACTGTGTTGAGTCGGTATTCCAAAGGCGATGCTTACATTTTAGAGCGCGTTTGAATGTTGCGATCGTAAAATCCGCTTCAATTGCCTTTGATTGAACCGCCGTTACTCGGATCCAATTGAGTTGGTTGTTTACGCTGGCGGAATTGGGTATGCCGCAAGCGTTCTCTGCGCTATACGAAACTACCGGCATCGAAATTATTAGCAGTAATGCCGACAGTTGAACCCACATACAATTATAATAGGTTACTTCCGACGGATTGCACAGACGCCAATAACTACTTAAGGGATCGCTTTAAATCGTTGAGCAGGCTTTTAGCCCAGTCGACTTCGTCGTCTGGGCTTAATTTTGCGAACCACTCTTCGGTCACGAGCACAGCCGACTGAAAAGCGTTTGTTGCTGCGACTTTTTCGATTCGAGCGATCGTTTCGTACGCTAAGAAATGCTCCATCGCCGACGCTTTATTCGCTTCACATATCGCGAGAGCAAGTTTCGCATGAGCGCGCGCTTCGTCGAACCGATTCGCTTTCAGACATGACTGCGCCCAGCGACCCTCAGCACGTTCAACTTCAAGCCAAGTCCCGGCGATCTCCCAATATTTACGACCGGTCTCGGCCGCAAGTAACATAAGGCTTTTTTGTTGTTCGCTTAGCATCGGTGTTTCTTCGAGGCTCGCGGCCGTGTTGTTTCCGGCGATGGCTAGCGACCGTGCGAGTCCGTCGGCGCTGGCAAGATCAACCGAAGTGGCGAGCTCGAGCGCTTGTTTCAAGAATTTTTCAGAGCGCTCGCTGTCGCGAACTGAGAGTGCCGAAGCCGCGATAGCTAAAGCTCGCGCTAGATCTGCCGGCGTAAGGCCCATCCGGTCTTCCGCAGGATCTAACGTTCCACCGCAAAGGCGAAAGGCTGCAATCGCCCGTGCAACGGCAAATTCTGCAGGAGTGCCTTTGGCGTATTCACTTTTTCCAATTTCTCGAAGCTTGCGTTCACCTTCGGTAAATCGCTGGATGTGTTCCGAGTAGAGGTGTGTGGTGAGGTGTACAAGCGAACTCACGTCGTCGGCCGACCGGCAGAGCGCAATGCCCGAATCGATGGACTCGGCCGTCTGGTCCGCGCTGGTTCCGTGCTCGCTCCAGGCGTTACCAAGATACTCTTTGAATTCCATGAAATCCTCCTACTTGAATCGAGGGTTCCTTTAGCAAATCGCCGAGAAAAAGCTATCACTCGTCGACTCGGGCGACTTTACCGACATTTTCTTCCCGATTTAACGAGAGCCGGTTGGCTCGAGTGGGAAGATTATGCGAGAGTTGGGCCATGGTGTGGCGAAGAATGATGGGCTGGATTCGCGGCTCGCGACGGACGGTCGGGCAAGTTCTGGGAACGCTTGTTGGGGTCTCGCTCGTCGCGTTTTTCCTCATTCGCGTTGTTCCGGGTGATCCAATCACTTTGTTAATTGGCGAGCGTGGGGCATCTCCGGAAGCAATTGCTGAACTCAAAGCGCGCATTGGCCTTGATCGACCTTTGCACGAGCAATATTTAAAGTTCGTGTTCAATGCCTTGCAAGGAGACCTCGGCACTTCAATTTTGTCGGGTCGACCTGTGTTAACGGAATTTACCGAGCGTCTCACTGCGACCGCCGAGCTAGGAGTCACGGCACTGATTTTAGCGGTGCTCGTCGGTATTCCGCTCGGAATTTTCGCGGCGCTTACTCGGGGTCGATTGTTCGACCGGGTCGCTATGGGAATCGCAGTCACGTTTTATTCGATGCCGATCTTCTGGTGGGGCCTGATGGCAATTTTAATTTTCAGCGTGAAGTTGGCTTGGCTGCCGGTGTCGGGAAGAATCGGAATTGAATTCGACGTGCCATTGAAGTCGGGCCTACTTTTGTTGGACACCTGGCTTCAGAACGACGCGGACTTCAGTCTTAAGTTCGCTGCATTTAGGAACGCGCTTCTACATTTGATGTTGCCTGCGATTGTGCTTGCGACCGTGCCGTTGGCGGTGATCGCGCGAATGACTCGCTCGAGTCTGCTTGAAGTGTTGGGCGAAGATTACGTTCGCACAGCTAAGTCAAAAGGACTGTCGCAGGCACGCGTTGTCGGCGTCCATGCGCTTCGAAATGCGTTGATTCCCGTTGTGACCGTTATTGGTCTGATGCTCGGAACGATTTTAACCGGCGCGATTTTAACCGAGACGATATTCTCGTGGCCTGGACTGGGTCGTTGGTTAGTTTCCGCTGTCTTACAGCGCGACTATCCTGTGATTCAGAGCGGTATTCTTTTGGTCGCACTCGTCGTACTGACTTCGAGTCTGATTGTCGATTTTCTCTATCGGTTGATTTCTCCACGCCTGCGAGAGTCATCGTGAAAAGAAAATCGCGAGTCCGCGAAACCGCGAAATGGATCAAAAGAGATCCGCTGGTCGCGCTGTCACTTTTTATTCTAAGTGTTATGGCGCTGACGGGATTTTTTTCGCCGTGGCTCGCGCCGTATAATCCTGCGCAGACGTTTGAGGGTGCTTATTCGTTACCGCCGTTTTTTCTTGATGGCGCCGATTCGCGTTTTTTTCTAGGAACCGACGACGTGGGCCGCGATGTATTTTCCAGGTTGATGCACGGAGCCCAAGTCTCGATGCTTGCAGGTTTATCCGTCGCTTTCTTGAGTATTCTTTTCGGCGTTGCGCTCGGGGCTATCGCCGGTTGGCGTGGCGGTTGGACCGAAACGATTATTCTTCGCGTGATGGACACGATGATGGCGCTGCCGTCAATCTTGCTCGCGATCGTTGTCGTAACGATCTTGGGACCAAGCCTTGTGAATGCAGTCATCGCGGCCAGTGTAACTGCGATACCCGGTATCGTACGACTTGTTCGCGCTTCGATCGCCGAGGAAAAAAGGAAACCGTATGCATTGTCGTCGCGTCTGTATGGCGCAGGCGGAACTCGAATTGTATTGCTCGATCTTATGCCTAATATTCTCGCGCCGATTTTAGTTCAGGCGACGCTTGGCTTTGGGGATGGAATTTTGAACGTTGCCGCGCTTGGGTTTCTTGGAATGGGTGCGAGACCGCCGATGGCCGAATGGGGCACGATGCTCGCCGATGCGCGGGCATTTATAGAAAGTCATCCGTGGCTCGTGACAGCGCCGGGCTTATGCATCCTGATTGTAATTCTATCGTTCAATATTCTTGGCGATCACATGCGAGACCGCTTTGATCCAAAACTTCGCGCTCGTAAAGTTCAAAGCGGTGAGGCCGCATGAAAACAGCGAAACTTGAAATCGATCATCTCGGAATTCGATTTGGCCCGGGAACTCCAGTTCGCGATGCCAGCTTCACCGTCGAGCCGGGCCAGAGCGTTGGGGTCGTCGGTGAATCCGGTTCTGGAAAATCTCTAACGTCACTCGCAATCATGGGTCTGCTGCCGGTTCACGCCGAGGTCACGGGCCAAATACTCTGGAACGGCAAAGACTTGTTAAAAGCTTCAGACGCCGAGCGACGAGAAATTCGTGGGCGCGAGATCGCCATGATTTTTCAAGATCCGATGTCGAGTTTAAATCCATCGTTCACTGTCGGTTTTCAAATCGATGAAGTTTTGCGCTTGCGCCT
>JAYSST010000152.1:0-1874 GCA_043720435.1 Bdellovibrionales bacterium | reverse complement strand
AAGGATAACTTCGTGATCGATTATAGCGACCGAAATCTGACAGATGCCGAACGCCTGCTGGTCATGGCATCTTCTATCTTTATCGACCTGCTCTACTTCGAGCGGAAGGCGAACAACTAGCAACGTCATCATTTCAGTGGAAAAGTCCCTGCCCCGTCTCGTGGTCTTTCTCCCCACTCGTAAATCGGCCCAATCTTACAGGCTCGCCTATTAAGCTTCGCGACTGCTCGCGACTGGCACCTGGTGTGCTTTCTAATCGAGAAGAACCTCTCAGTACGATTGGATTCCCATGGAAAAGAAAAAGAAGAAAATCAGATACGCGGTAGTTGGACTTGGCCATATTGCCCAAACCGCGATGCTTCCAGGTTTTGATCGAGCCGCAAATTCAGTAGTGACCGCGTTCGTTTCGGACGATTCGGTGAAACTCAAGAAGCTCGGCAAGAAACATGGCGTCGACCACACGTATGCCTATGAGGACTATGAAGCGTGTCTTATGAGCGGTCAAATTGACGCCGTCTACATCGCAACACCAAACTACACGCATCGTGCATTGGCAGAACAGGCTGCGGCGTGCGGCATTCATGTCCTTTGCGAAAAACCGTTAGCAGTCGACGAGAGTTCGTGTCGAAGCATGGTTGAAATAGCGCGAAGAAATAAGATAAAATTAATGACGGCCTATCGCCTTCACTTCGACGCCGCAAATCTCGAAGCAATCGAAATTGCGCAGTCGGGAAAGCTTGGCGATCTGAGATACTTCAATTCCAGTTTCAGTATGCAAGTAGAAGACGAAAACAATATTCGGCTCGACCCTCCTCGCCTGGGAGGCGGACCTGTTTTTGACATCGGAATCTACTGCATCAATGCAGCCAGAAATATTTTTCGAAGCGAGCCCTTCGAAGTTGTTGCAATGGCTAGCGATACGGGCGATCGACGATTCAAGCAGACGCCCGAGATGACGAGTGCAGTTTTGAGCTTTCCGGGCGGTCGCCTTGCTTCGTTCACGGTAAGTTTCGGCGCGGCCGATGCCTCGACATTCGAAATTGTAGGCACGAAGTCTCGCCTGCGTTTGGAAAATGCCTATGACTATGCATCGCCGATGAAACTGCAACTTATCAACGGCGAGAAATCGAAGACGCGGGAATTTAGGAAGAAAGATCAATTCGCATCAGAGCTCGTTTATTTTTCCGATTGTGTATTGAAGAATCGAGAACCAGAGCCATCGGGACTTGAGGGACTCGCCGACGTCCGCATTATTGAAGCCTTGCACAGATCGATCGACGAACGAAGGGTGGTTCGATTGAACGAAAGCCGCCTCCCAGTGAAAAGTAAATGGCCAACGATACGGCAAAAAATCGAACGCCCCGCGCTGGATCGGCCGCCAAAAGCTATACACGCGAAACAGCCAAGCAGCCACTAGGTCAACCGCGGTTGCCTTGCCTTTTACTTCCTAGCTGTTTAGACGTCTAAGCCTCAACGCTTAGGAGGCTTAAATGCTCTACGAAATGACCGCGCCACAGTTTTCGAAGACGCTTCGCAATATGTTGGCTGTTTTAGACAAAGGCGCGCAGTTTGCCGAGACTAAGAAATTCGACGTCGGAGTTTTGCTCCAATCTCGCTTAGCTCCCGATCAACTCGACTTTATTAAACAAATTCAAATCGCATGTGATACCGCAAAAATCGGTTGCGCGAGAGTGACCGGAAAAGAAGCACCAAAACACGAAGATAATGAAAAGACGTTGCCAGAATTGAAAGCGCGTATTGAGAGCGTGATTGGGTATCTCGAAACCTTCAGCGCGAAAGATTTTACCGGTGCGGCCGAGCGTCGTGTGACGACTCCGCGCTGGGAAGGTAAAACTTTAAGCGGCGCTGAGTTT
>JAYSST010000151.1:0-1878 GCA_043720435.1 Bdellovibrionales bacterium | reverse complement strand
CAAGCCAACGCCGATCTTTTTCTTCGACTTCGTCACCGAACGAAATCTTGTCGCGAAGATCCTGCGCTTTCTCGCGATCGCGCTCGACTCGCTGTCGGACTTTTTCTTGCTCGAAAAATTCAGACGTCGTGTCGATAGCCTTCAGGCTTTCAGAAATGTCGCCGAGTTCTTCTTCGCCTTCCGAATAGCTTGTGCCAATGTGGTTCGCCATGGAGTCAGTGACCGAAGAGAGAGTTTCTTTTTCTTCTTCTTCACCAATGCCTTCTGGCAAAAGCTGATCAATTTCTGCGAGTGTCGGAAGTTCCTTGAGGTTGCGAAGTCCAAATGTTTCTAGAAACTTGCGAGTCGTCACGTAAGTCATCGGACGCCCCGGAAGATCGGATTTTTCGCCAAAACCGACCATGCCACGCTCCATCAGTGCGCGCATGAGATGTCCACTTTCGACGCCGCGGATTTGATCGACTTCTGATTTCGTGATCGGCTGTTTATAAGCCGCAATTGCCAAAACTTCGAGCGCCGGTCCCGAGAGTCGGAACGGACGAACTTTTGCCAGGCGTTTGAGGTACTCAGTGTTGTCGACCTTTGTGCGCAGCTGATATCCGCCGTGAATTTCTTCGACCGAAACTCCGCGATCTGCCGCCGCATAACTTGAAGCCAAGTGGTCGAGCGCACGCTCAATGTCCCGGCTTCGAATATTCGAACCTTTAAACAACACCTTCATTGTCGCGATCGAAACTGGCTTGTCGGTCGCGAACAGTAAGGATTCGACGACCGAAATCAAACGATCGTTGTCGATGAATTCTAACGGAGTTTCGTCGACTTCGTCTTCTTCAATTTCTTCTTCGAGACCGAGCATCGGCAACTGCTCGGCTTCGCCGACAATCATTTGATTTTCTGGCAAGAGATCGTCTGGCAGACTTCGCGAAATCAGATCCATCGCCGTCGAATAGTCGACGTCGCCGTCCGCACCGTCGATAAAGTTTAGATTCGGTTCCTGAAGTTTTCCCACTGCCGCGAGTTTCGAAAGCGCCGCCGCCATTTCGGAAATGCGGTTATCAACAGATGCAGAGTCTGCATGCACGTCGGACTCGGAAACAGCAGCAAATCCCGTCTCGGAAACGTTGCCAGCAGCATTCTCCGCCGCAAGTTCTTCGAGCTGTTGTGCGAGATTTTTTTCGAGATCTTTTTCTGTATTAGGCATTCACATCTCCGCTCGGCTCACCCGTGACGACGCCGTCGGTAAACGCGTCGGTCAGACCAAGTTCTTTTTCGGCAAGTAACAAATCTTCGTCGCTGGCGATATCTGGAGTGCTGCCGGCTGCAACATCACCAAAGGTATCGACAGTGATTTCGTCCCCGTCGAGCCGGCGCTCGCCTTCGTCGTCGATGGCTTGCACCATCATGTCGGTAAAGCTCGCTTGCGGGCTCCGCGCCGCGTTCTCACGCAAATCTTCGATATCGTCGGCGTCGCTGACAGCATTGCTGATAATCGAGTTCGCCACCGCATCGGCGTCTGCAGAATCGAACTCTTGAATGCGCTCTAGAATATTTCGTTCGATTGGTTTTTTAAGTTCGATGTGAATGTCGCCATAGGTGTCGTTTTGAAAAACCGAAACAAAACCAAGTCGACCCATCTCGAGCATCGAAAGGAATGTGATTAGCAATTGCGTTCGGTAAGTCTCATCACCAATATTCAAAAGATCGCGCAGCAACACCCGCGTGCCTAACGCCAGACGGTGGCTGATTTGCATGACCCGTCCAGCAATCGACTGAGTTTTCGGCCGAACGTGATGAATCATGCGCTCGGCTTTTTTCATCGCCTTACGATACGAAGCGATCAAGCCGAAAAGTCCCTCGTCTTCGATGACGATATCGCCC